>NZ_JADBVM010000091.1:0-5528 GCF_020244875.1 Microcystis sp. M44BS1 | reverse complement strand
GAAAAAAGGCAATTTATGAGGGAACCTTCCGCACGCCGGATTATTTCATCTACGATCCTTTTGATGCCAATTCTTTACAAGGATGGCATTTAGGGGCCGACCAACGCTACCATTCTTTAGAACGAAACGAGCGCGGCTGGTTATGGTGCGAAACCTTAGGCTATTGGTTGGGAACTTGGGAGGGTACTATTGACCGAGAAACGGCAATTTGGGCGAGATTTTATGACCCAGAAGGCAATTTAATCCCCTTGCCAGAAGAAGCAGCACAGGAGCAAGCGGCTGCAGCACAGGAGCAGGCGGCTGCAGCACAGGAGCAGGCGGCTGCAGCACAAGAGCAGGCGGCTGCAGCACAGGAGCAGGCGGCTGCAGCACAGGAGCAGGCGGCTGCAGCACAAGAGCAGGCGGCTGCAGCACAGGAGCAGGCGGCTGCAGCACAGGAGCAATTAAATGCTACTCAGCAAGCTCTGGAAGCGGAAAGACAGCGTTCTCAACGGCTGGCGGCTCGTTTGCGAGAAATGGGGATAGACTTGTAGTACAAGTGTAACGAATGTTCGGGGTGGGGAGATGGGGAAATGACCTGATGGGGAGCTTTTTGCCTGACTGACGAGCAGATTTTCAACACAATCAGTGGTCATGCCAAATTAATTTCCTCAACCTTGAGGAGAAATTCTGTCAACTTCGATCAAAAGCCGCGTAAATTCTGTATTTTCTCTGGAAGTCTTATACATGGCTTTTAAAATTGTGATCGTAGCAGTAGGCTAATTCAGATCAATTAAACTTCTTCCTCACTCCCGACTTTGTTAGTATCATGAAACCTAACTCTGGCCGTAAACGGTTATTATCCCTGATATCTGCTGTTTCCTGTAGTTCCCTCTTGATTTTATCCCCTCTAGCCCAGAGAGCGCAAGCAGACGATATTACGGATGCCCTAGAAGCGGTAATTGAATATACGGCTCAATTACACCAGATCAATTTTAAGTATTTGTTAAGCAATGGCCCGATAACCACTCCCTGCGGCGTAATTTCCCTAGCGGCTTTCTGCACTGTAGATAATACAATCTACGTCAATCTCAAGCAAGTTACTGGTATTAGCGATAATCCTCTATTTCCCCTTTACGCCGTCGCTCATGAGGCCGCTCACGCTGTTCAGTGGAATCGGGGTATCGGTGGCATCGATGAAGGTGGAATGAGCATCGGCATTGAATTACAGGCCGATTGTCTAGCGGGAGATACCCTTTCTTGGTTATTTACCGAAGCAAGAAGTTTATCCAAACAGGATTATATACTAGCAGGAAAACTTCTAGCGGAAGCGGCCTCGGAAGTGGGCGATTTTGAAGCTCCTAATCGCTCCCACGGCACACCACAACAGCGAGGTGATTCGGTCTTGCAAGGATTCTACGGGGAAAATCATCAAGCTTGTATGCGTTAACTAACACTCAAGGCTCTATTTCCCCTAGAATGCCTAAAAAAGTTTAAAAAACTACTGTAACCCTAACCAAGATAGCAGACCTTGGCCAGTTAGATACTCAATCAACAGGGTGATCACAAAACCAATCATAGCGGCTCTACCGTTGAGGCGCTCGGCATAGTCATTAAAACCAAATTTGGGATCTTCTAATTTGGGGGTTTGAGTCGGTTGTGGTTCAGTCATGATCTTTACAGTCCGTTTACATTTCTTTACTATTCTAGCGGAGTTAGAAGTTAGGTTGTAACTAATTTCTAACTCCTCTCTATTTGCCCTAATCTCGACCGTTAAGAGCGATTAAAAGGCGCAGAATAAAGATAAATAGGTTGATATAGGTCAAATACATCGATAAAGCAGCACTGAGATACTGCTCATCTCTGTAGGTACGGGGCAAGATGTAAAAGTCCACCACTGCGGAGCCTGCAAACAGGAAAACCCCGATGCCAGAAATAGCAATTTCTAACCAGGTGGGAGTAGCACCACCAAAGATAGAGAAAATTAGCTGACCAATGAGAACAATAAAGAGAGCGAGAATACCGATGCTAACGGTTTGAGTCAGGGCTAAACCATCTTTTTCCGACAGATTCGAGCCGATATTCCGTCCCAAGACAAAAGCGATGCCGCAACCGAGGGCAGCAATTGCCACTCCTCGCAAACCAACACCGGAAGTACCTAAGGCCACATAGACGATTCCACTGAGAGTATAGCCAGAAAGAAGGCTATAGAGAGTCAGTAGGGGCAGAGCAGTGCCTGTATTGCCTCTTTCCGCAGTATTGCGGGCGACAAAAAATAAAATAATCTCGGCAACCAGGGCGACAAAGAAAGTCGGGAAGAAAATCTGGGGATAGGATTGGATCACACCTAAACCGCCATAGGTTCCCACCGCAGTCAAAATTAGACCGCCACCGAGATAGGGCAGGGCCTTGGGGATAACATTGGGGCCGATAAGTGCTTGGCTTTTAGCCTCGCGTAAAGCTTGGCGAAAATTACTGGTATTACTCATGGTGACTAGGTTCGAGATACTTGTCTCAATCAATCTTGTTAAACAGAAACTATTCTTGATTAGTTCGTCAAGAATGCCGAATAGTTGGCCGAGAAGAAAGAAAGTTTTCCCCTCCAGCACAATCACCTCTTGATTGTAACGAAAAGACTAGGGATCGAGCTAAGTAGGTAGGTGTTAAAAATTGTCAGATACCCCCCTTATCAAGGGGGGATTAAGGGGGGATCGGCACCCCCCTTATCAAGGGGGGATTAAGGGGGGATCGGCACCCCCCTTATCAAGGGGGGATTAAGGGGGGATCGAACTCAAAATCTATTTTCTCCCCTCTTGACTGATCAAGTTACCGTAAACAGAAGCCCAATTCAAGGCGATTATGTCCTAATAAACTGGATATTTACAGTTTTTATTAACTACAATCTTCAGAGTATCCCCTGACCTAAAGCCAAACCTGTCACCAACATTCCTAACACTAGGAAAGGCTGGGCGCTGGCTTGATATTTGACATCATTTTTGAGCGGATCCCGCAGAAAATACATATCTTGGAAAGTGATCTGAGGGATAATTAATAACAGTAAAATAGCGGCATAAAGATTCTGATGAATACTAATCAGATATCCAGCAATTCCTGCTTGAAAAACATCGATCATAATCACACAAATCCAAGCTGCGGTGGTAATTCCAAACATAACTGGCAAGGATTTTAAGCCTAATTTTTCGTCACCCTCCACACTTTTAAAGTCGTTAACTACAGCAATTCCTAAACCCGCCAGACTATAGATGAGGGTTAGGATCATAATTGTCCAATTTAACTGACCAAAAAGGGCGTGACCTGCCCACCAAGGTAAGGCTATATAACTGGCACCGAGGGCATAATTTCCCAGCCAACCATTTTGTTTTAATTTTAAAGGCGGTGCTGAATAAATATAGGCAATAAAAGAACCAAATAGGGTTAAACAGAGCATGAGCGGGAAATCATGACCGGCCCAGCGATCGAGAAGATAAGATATTCCTAACCCACCTGCTAATAAAACCAAAATCTGACCGACTACTTGCGGAATAGAAATTACCCCCGAAGGAATTGGACGATAGGGTTCATTAATTGCATCGATTTCTCGATCGTAAAAATCATTTAAAGTTTGGGTATAACCAGTCATCAATGGACCGGAAAGTAACATACAGGTGGCCGCTTTTAAGACATCTTCTAAAGACCAAGTATAATTCCCCGATGAAGCAGCCCCACAGACAACCCCCCAAATTAGAGGAATCCAAGTAATCGGCTTCATCAATTGTAAGCGGATTTTCCAGAGGGAAGTTTCTGCCGATGAGGCCCCTTTCATGCCCAATAATTGGCGAGTTTTTGCGCCTCGATTATCCTTGTTTTCTATCTCGGTGTTCGACATAATCCCTTAAAAAGAAATAATTAAGTAACCGTCTTGGAATTTGGCCCCTTTTACCGCTCGTCCGGTCAGAGGCGGTGGTACATCAATATTACGCCGTTGATCCCCGGCTTCGATGGTTAATTCTGGACCCGATTGCGTCAGTTTTACCTGTTTTTTCTCGAATCCGGGTAAATAAACCTTGACCTGACCGGCTGCCGTATCGATTATTAACGGTTTGGGCGGCTGCACCGTGAGAAAATTGGGTAACTCGGCGATTAACTCCTGCCAATCTTCTCCTTGACGGTCGGGTAAAATCGCAGCCGGCAGCGGAGCAAAATCCTCCGTAGCACTCTGACAGCGATTAAAAATCACTCCCCCCACATTTAAACCGATTTGCTGCGCCCCACCCCAAAGATATTTGGCATCTGCGATCGTAATTGGATCATCATTGGTGACTAGATAGGCTAAAACTCGCCGAGGATTAGCTAAAGCGGAGCGCCCCTCGTCTAGGATGTTATTATCGCCCTTCTGCCCTAAATCGTTGGGATTAAAGGAGAAATTCAGCACGGCAGCGGCGATTGGTTGGAAAAAGGGAGAAAGGGTGCGACCAATCTCGGAATCGCTGAAAACCTGCCGAAAACGCCGTGAATACCAGCTGCCCACCTCTGGAATCCCTAACATTCGCAGACTGTTGATATCTCCGCTGCCGTCGTAGATGATGACATCGTAATTTCCGCTTTTATCCTGTTCGCGCAGGAAATTTAAGGCTAGAGCTTGATCCATTCCGGGTAAAATGCCCAACTCTTGACCATAAACATTTTTCAAGGTGGGAGAACGCAAATACTGCTTTTCTAATTCCTTGACTTCTTCCCAACTTTTTTCTAGTAAATGGGTACTATTAAGCTGGATAACCGCGAGATTGGGGGCAATTTCGGTAATAGAGGAGCTAGGGGAGGCCTTGAGTAGTAATCCCCAAGCGGGACTAGAATCTTGACCGACCAAGAGAACTTTTGACCCCAGACCAGCCATTTTCTTTCCCGAAGCGATCGCTATTGTACTGCGACCGCTGCCCCCCTTGCCCAAAAAGGTCAAAATTAAGGACATAATTAATTCCTAAGCGTTATATTTAGATGAGTTTGAGTTCATCTTCAAAAAACCAAGTAGCGGTCTTATCATCGAACTGGACAACAGCACCAACACCGCTGCCATCGGTCATCTTAAAATTTTTGATGACACCCACTTTACCCAATTTACCCGCTACGTCCGAGTTAACGCGGTCTCTTAAGCGACAGACCTTGACTTTTTGCCCGATTTCCATTACTTCCACAGTTTTAATAAGACGATAATTCAATAAACCAATCCTAAGTTTAATATAAATTCGTCTAAGATAAACCCCCCAATGATCTTCGGTTACTGCTCTTTCTCAGATCATCTGTACTTAGCAATCATATATACTAAGCAATAGGACAAAATCAACCTCTTGGTTAGGATAGGCAATAGGCAATAGGCAAGAGGTAGTTAGATAAGTAGCTGGTTATAATTGAATTAAAAATGGATTTTAGGTTCGATCCCCCCTGCCCCCCTTGATAAGGGGGGTGCCGATAGGCGGGGGGATCTACCCTTGATAAGGGGGGTGCCGATAGGCGGGGGGATCTACCCTTGATAAGGGGGGTGCCGATAGGCG
>NZ_JADBVM010000090.1:0-21664 GCF_020244875.1 Microcystis sp. M44BS1 | reverse complement strand
TACCTTTTGGGCGAACGCAGTTCGCCCCTACATTGTGGACAAAATCCGTTACTGTAGGGGCGCAAAGCTTGCGCCCTCCGATCGATTGGGATATTATTCCCACGCAAGTCCCTTAGTAATTCGGTAGTAGCGGTGAGGCTCTTCTAGGTTGTGTGTGATAAGTTTAACTTACATAGGATTGATCGATCTTTGTGTCCTTTGTGTCTTTGTGGTTCGTCCACCCCCTCTCTAGGAGGATTATATCTTAGAATACATTTTACCCACCAAATCCAAGAGAGCTGCGGTGAACTATCTTGTTTAATTTAGCCTCAATCGAATCCCTACCCCCTTGCTTCAACCCATGCTCGCATTTTACCCGGATTGTTCAATCCGTAGGGATCGACGAGTTTTTTAAATTCTAATTGTAGGGGATTAATCTGTCTGCTGCCGCCATCTTCCATGATATAAGTGTGAGGATTGGCAATGGCTGCCCCCTGTTGTTCATAGATAGCAATAATCTCATTTAATCGAGTTTCTGTGGTAAATTCTAGCAAGGGAAGGCCGGCGGGAATAACTTTACCTTGAAATTTCAAAAATTCTAGGTGCATCATGATTTCCTCACCAAAATAATTATAGAGTTTCTCTACCGTGGCTAGATTAAAATAAAAAGCTTGTAGATAAGTTATCTTGGGGTTATAACTACGCGCGTGGAGAGTGGTATGATTCCAAGTAAATTCTAAGATACTGTTGCCTTTTTGGGTTTCTTCTGGCGTTTTATAGTAAGTCAGTTCACCCTTATATTCTTGAATTAAAGACTCTAAGGCGACTTGATCGCTGTCCGATACTATTAATAAAACTGCCGCTTTTTCTGTGGGTAAATAATCCTTAAGAGCGATAAAATAAGCAGGAATTGGCCAGGAGTGAACGCTAACCATTTTCTTAACGATGCCATCACTATCACTGAGTGCTTGACCAAATTTAGCGGCGGTGATAAAATCGGCAAAAGTAACGATAAATTCTGCCCAAGGATAACAGGGAGCGAGGGCTATTTCTAACTCGGTAATAATACCATTTGTTCCGTAGGCATGATTGACTTTTTCTACTTCATCCCCCCGTAATTCGATAATTTTTGGTTCTGTTTCTAGGGTGACTAATTGCACTGCTTGAAGATTGCCCCTATCCTTCAATTGTCCATAATTAATTGAACCCATACCCACACTGCCACCCCCGATAAAACCGCCAATTGTCGCCGTCCGATAGGTAGAGGGAGCCATTCTTAATTCCCAACCAATTGCGCGAGCTTGTTTATCAAAAAATGCCATTTTTACCCCCGCTTCTACCCTGGCTGTCCCCGGTTCGATCGAGATAATTTTTGTTAGTTTGGTTGTGTCTAAAATTACTCCGCCCTGCAAGGGAACACATTGACCATAATTACCTGTACCCGCACCTCTAACTGTTAAAGGAATTTGGTATTTAACGCAGGTTTTAGCGATGTCAATAACTTCTTGGCTATTGTGGGGACGAATGACTAAATCAGCCCGTTTATCTTGCAGTTGTGCCTCTAAAATGGGACTAAAATGATAATAGTCCAAGGAAAGTTTCGCCACTTGCCCCGGATCGGTGATAATTTCTAGATGAGCCAATTCTTGGATGAGATTTTGATAGTTAGATTTCATGGTTAGGTAGGGTTTGCTGAAAAAGTGTATTGGTGAGGTTAGGAGTCAGGAGACAGGAGACAGGATTCAGGATTCAGGATTCAGGATTCAGGAGATTATTTTTATTTATTCTCCCCACACCCCACACCCCACACCCCACACCCCACACCCCAATCAGCGATCGCCAGATAAGGAAAAATTAAAAACCGATCGCCTAGGCGGTCGGTTTTACTAAGAATTATAAACTTTTATTAACTTTGTTTGCTGAGAAACTGTTGAGCTTGTCTAATAGCGGCAGCACCGATATTGAAGACAGCCCAGCCACCAGCAATAAGCAAAGGGGTTAAAACGATTAACACTCTCCAGTCCATAGATTTCCTTCTCCTCGGTCAGTGCTTAAAAGATTGTTACTTGATTCTCATTTTATATTTATACCCTAAACCGCCCCTTTTGGGAATCCAGTATCAGTACCTTTTCCCCCATGAACGAGGGCAAGTTTAGCATAGCGCTCGGCGTGTTCGATCAACTCTTGAGCCTCCTGTGGCGACACTTCCCGGACGCGTTTAGCGGGAATGCCCACCACTAAAGATCGCGGTGGTATATCTTTTGTCACAATACTACCCGCCCCGACAATACTACCCGCCCCGACGCGCACACCATCGAGAATCACTGCCCCAATGCCGATTAAACAACCGCGTTCAATATGGGCTGCGTGAATTACCGCCCGATGTCCGATGGTAACGTAATCCTCAAGGATAGTAATTTTGCCTGGATCTCCGTGTAGGATCGCCCCATCTTGGATATTAGTATAAGCCCCAATTTCGATGCGTTCCACGTCGGCGCGCAATACCGCCCCATACCAAACACTCACCCCCACAGCTAGGGAAATATCGCCCATTACCGTGGCATTAGGGGCAATAAAAGCAGCTTGACTGACATCGACAAGCGGCCAGAAATTAGAAGTTGATCTTAAGTTATCTAAAGACATGGGAGGATCTGCACTAAAGTCGGAAGAGAATACCCGTCCAATTTGGTTGGGTATAATATATATAGGATTATTGGTACAAAGATAGCAATTTTTAGTTTAGGTTCTTCCATGATCAATGCAAGTTTACAATACCCTGTTTTTGGCCCCGATATCCATTGTCCTCATTGTCGGCAGCTAATCCCCGCCCTCACTTTGACGGATACCTATTTGTGTCCGCGCCATGGGGCTTTTGAAGCCGATCCCAAAACGGGTGAGTTGGTTCACTTGCAGTCAGGACGACATTGGCGACTCTGGAATGGTGAGTGGTATCGTCAACACACTCACCCGGATGGTATTCGTTTTGAGATTCACGAAGCACTCGATCGCCTCTATACTCAAGGATTTAAAGCGACTAAAGTGATTATTGCCAACCGTTATCGCGATTTAGTTAGTTCCTACCTAGAACGTAACACTACTTGGCGCGGTAATGAACCGGGTGAAGCCATTATTCCCCGTCTCTACGGTTTACCAGTAGAATTTAGCCCCGATGCTCCCGATGAACCCTGTTGGGATGTAATTAATTTTGATCTGGAAAAAGAACCGGGGGTTCCCAAACGTTATCCCTATTTTCGTCTTTTTGATTAATCAATAGCCATCGGGAGTCAGGAGATAGGAGGCAGGAGATTATTTTTATTTACTCTCCCCATTTCCCCACTTCCCCATTTCCCCATTTCCCCACTTCCCCACTTCCCCACTTCATAATTCTTTCTCCTGAAAATGCACCATGCTTCTATCCGCACCGCTAATATCCATCGGGCGATCGCTTTTTATCAACTTCTCGGTTTTACCCTAGAGGAAAGATTCACCACGGGTTATACTTTGGCCTGTTGGCTAACCGGGTTAAACGGACGCATCGAATTAATCCAAATTCCCCAACCGAAACCCGCACCCGATGCCTTTGGTGATCAGCATTATGTGGGTTATTATCATTTGTCTTTTGACATAACAGAAAATGTCAGCAATTTACCAGAATGGTTAGAAAAATTAACAAATAACTTTCAGCAAGCTCATCAAGAAGATGCCGATCTATATCAACCTTTAAACATTCTTTTGCCACCTCAACAACAGATGATCGGCGATCATGTCTATGAAGTCACCTTTATTGCCGATACAGACGGTTTACCCCTGGAATTTATCCGTAGTTTAACGCCGAAATCAGCACTCAAGCTCTCCATAACTGAGATGGAGGCGACAGTGCCAGCAAAAACTACCTAGCTATACCAGTCTCCTCCAGCTGATCTGCATAAAAACTTAAGAATGATCCCCGTCTGGTGATAGACTTTTGACTGTTAAGGAAACAAACTCACTAGATAAATCATAGATCAGCTGTAGGGAGGATCATCGAGTGGAAAGTACGCTAGGGTTAGAAATTATCGAAGTGGTCGAACAGGCTGCCATTGCCTCCTCGAAGTGGATGGGTAAAGGCGAAAAAAATATCGCCGATCACGTCGCTGTGGAAGCGATGCGCGAACGGATGAATAAAATCCATATGCGCGGTCGCATCGTTATCGGAGAAGGGGAAAGAGACGAAGCTCCCATGCTCTATATTGGCGAAGAAGTGGGTATCTGTACCCAAGTTGATGCCAAACAATATTGTAATCCCGACGAATTAGTCGAAATCGATATCGCCGTCGATCCCTGCGAAGGCACTAACTTGGTTGCCTACGGTCAAAATGGTTCTATGGCCGTGTTAGCGATCTCCGAAAAAGGCGGATTATTCGCTGCCCCTGACTTTTATATGAAAAAATTAGCGGCTCCCCCAGCAGCTAAAGGTCATGTGGATATTAATAAATCGGCGACGGAAAACCTGAAAGTTCTTTCCGATTGTCTCAATCGTTCGATCGAAGAACTGGTGGTAGTAGTTATGGATCGTCCCCGTCACAAGGAATTAATCCAAGAAATCCGCAACGCTGGGGCCAGAGTTCGTCTGATCAGCGATGGTGACGTATCTGCCGCTATTTCCTGCGCTTTTTCGGGAACTAATATTCATGCTCTCATGGGTATCGGTGCCGCTCCGGAAGGGGTAATCTCGGCGGCGGCTATGCGTTGTCTGGGGGGTCACTTCCAGGGACAATTAATCTATGATCCCGAAGTGGTCAAAACCGGTTTAATCGGTGAAAGTCGCGAGGGTAATATCGCTCGTCTGCAAGAAATGGGGATCACCAATCCCGATCGCGTTTACGGTTGCGAAGAATTAGCCAGTGGCGAAACCGTCCTCTTTGCCGCCTGTGGGATCACCCCCGGCACCCTGATGGAAGGGGTACGCTTCTTCCACGGTGGCGCTCGTACCCAAAGCTTGGTTATCTCCACCCAATCGAAAACCGCTCGCTTTGTCGATACCGTTCACCTGTTCGACCAACCCAAATACATTCAACTGAGATAATTCTCTGACCCGGTGGGGTGGGTATGGCTCACCTCGCCCCCATTGGTAAAAATATATAAAGTTTTTTTTCAAACATCTTTTATTTGCATCCCGATTGGGACTAAATTGCAACAATTAGAGACATAACGCACTGATCTTTATCAATAATTTTTGTAGCCTGAGCAACATTTGTAGGAGAACATAAATGAATATTGCTGTAGTGGGCTTGAGTCACAAGACAGCCCCTGTGGAAATTCGCGAAAAATTGAGTATCCCGGAAGCGAAAATCGAGTCCGCTCTTACCCACCTCAAGGGTTATCCCCACATCCAAGAGGTGGCTATTATCAGCACCTGTAACCGTTTGGAGATCTACGCCGTGGTTACGGATACGGAGAAGGGCGTGGTGGAAATTACCCAGTTTCTCGCTGAAATCGGGCATATTCCCCTTAATGTCCTGCGTCGTTATCTGTTTACCCTACTGCATCAGGATGCTGTCCGTCATCTGCTCCGGGTATCCGCCGGTTTAGAAAGTCTTGTCCTCGGGGAAGGGCAAATTCTCGCTCAAGTTAAAAATACCCATAAATTAGCCCAGAAGTACAATACTATTAGCCAGTTACTCGATCGCCTGTTTAAACAAGCGATGACTGCCGGTAAACGCGTCCGCACGGAAACCAGCATCGGCACGGGAGCCGTATCGATCAGTTCGGCGGCGGTGGAGTTAGCCCATGCTAAGGTGACAGACCTCAGCAGCAAAAAAATCGCTATTATCGGGGCAGGGAAAATGTCCCGATTATTAGTTACGCACCTTCTGGCTAAGGGTTCTCAGCAAATTGCGATCGTCAATCGCTCCCAAAGACGGGCCGAGGAGTTAGCCCGTGAATTTCCTAACGTACCGTTGCAACTATATGGCTTAGAAGAGATGATGACTACCGTAGCGGCATCGGATATCGTCTTTACCAGTACGGGAGCCACGGAACCAATTTTAACTAAAAATTTATTGACAGAAGTGACGATTGCTGCTACATCGCTGATGTTAATCGATATTTCCGTTCCCCGTAACGTCCATACCGACGTGAAGGAATTGGCCCAAGTGCAAGCTTTTAACGTCGATGATCTTAAAGCGGTGGTTGCCGCCAATCAGGAAAGTCGCCGTCAGATGGCCAGGGAAGCAGAGGCACTCCTAGAGCAGGAAGTGGAAGCTTTCGAGCTTTGGTGGCGTTCTTTGGACACTGTCCCGACAATTAGCTGTTTAAGAAGCAAAATTGAAGATATTCGCGAACAGGAATTAGAAAAAGCCCTCTCCCGTCTGGGGACGGAATTCGCCGAAAAACACCAAGAAGTTATCGAAGCAATGACCCGCGGTATCGTTAATAAAATCCTTCACGAACCCATGGTACAACTGCGGGCCCAACAGGATATCGAAGCGCGTAAGCGCTGTTTACAATCCCTGCAAATGCTCTTTAATCTCAGTGTCGGGGAGGAATATAGTTAGAGTCCGACAATTGACAAAAATTAAGGGCGATTCTATTGGTCTGTTAAGATGATTTTGAGGGATTGGGGGCGAATAATTTGGCAGTATTTCCCTATCCACGATTTCAAGATTGACAGACCACTAAGCTGTTGACTCTCTAAATTACTCGTTAAGACTGTCCATGAGTGCCGGAGTTGACAGCAGGGAGCGGTACAATTAATGGACATCTCCAAGAATTAGAACCCAGTCACAGCTTGCTTTTATGCCATGTGCTAATTAAATGGTTCGATAATCGTTGTTGATTCAATTTAACTGGAAAAATATGGGGCAACTAATTTTCTAGGAAATTGAGTCGCAGCAAATCCTTCAAGGAGATCCATCTTTATATTTAATTCCAAACACCTACTTAAGATGGTGATTTAGTTCAATTCAACAAGCTATATGGGGAGATGAATTAATGGGTAATCAAGAGCAAGAAAAATGGTGGAATGACGAGGAAAATCTCAAATCGATTGAGTATTACGGATTAATCGACCAAGAGATCCATCGTGAACACAATCTGATTGCAAATCGAATGAACTGGTATGTCACTTCCCAGTCTTTTTTAATGGCAGCATTTGCAGTTTCTGGTAATAATAATTATCGACTTGGGTTTCTATCTATATCTTTACCAATGCTAGGAATTATGACATCATGTATTATTGGAGCTTCGCTTTATGCGGCTATCAAAGCGATGAATCAACTTAAGTCAGAAAAAAACGCATCCTTAAGCAGGATAAGTATTTAGGAAATATTTCTACTTTTAAAGCAAGGTTTGTTGACAATAAACATCCTTGGATTCATTGGGTGGGGATTTTCCCGGCTCGTTCTATTCCTGTTTTGTTTTTTATTTTCTGGTGCCTTTTTCTATACTTAGCGACACAAACTAAAATATGCTAGAGTGACATGACAAGCACTTTCGATTGGGATAGTCGAAGAGAAGCTGACAATAAGGCTAAACATGGTGTGGACTTTGAGACTGCTCAATATGCGTTTTTCGATCCACATCGTTTGATTGTCCATGATGTCCAACATAGTGACTCAGAGGAACGTTGGTTTTGTATTGGTAAGGTAAAAGACCGGGTTTTAACGGTGCGTTTTACTTACCGCGATGGAGTGATTCGTATATTTGGCGCAGCTGAATGGCGTAAATGGAGAAAATTCTATGAAGAACATAACCCCTGATCCCGCAAAACCGATTGGTAAGGTGACAATTGTCGAAGACTTTTTACCGCCACCAGAGCAGCTAATACCGAATCAAAATACTGTCAGGATAACGATGGAATTTTCTAAGGAGAGTATTGAGTATTTTAAACGGGAAGCTCAACGTCATAATGCTTCCTATCAATCCCTGATTCGTAATCTTGTAGATGCTTATGTCAGACAACAACAGCAGTGAGTATAATTAGCCCCGATGGGTTACGCTACCGCTAACCCATCCTACAAATGATTGTGCCTCCCTACTTAATTGGGATGATCAACAAAAAAGCGATCGAAGGGACAAAAATTGCTACACTAACTGACGTGACCTCAATTAAAGACGAGATTGATATCCTATGCAACGCCGTAAATTTTTGCTGATTAGTGGCAGTTTAGGCGGTTTTAGCTTGGCAGCTTGCGCTCATCAAATTTTACAGCCTGTTACTTCCAAAAATCCCCCTGAGTCGGCTGTTAAACAATCACAAAAGGGGAAAAAAGTCAAGATAATCGTGATTAGTGACCTTAATAGTCAATACGGTTCCACTACTTACGATCCCGAAATCGATCGAGCTATCCCCTTAATTATCAATCATAAACCCGATCTCGTCCTCTGTGGTGGCGACATGGTGGCAGGACAAAAAAGCAGCTTGACAGAGGCAGCAATTAACGCCATGTGGTCAGCCTTTGATCGCCATATCGCCGCGCCCCTGCGAGCTGCTAAAATACCTTTTGGTTTTACCATCGGTAATCATGACGCTTCTGGAGCTTTATCGGCGGGAAAATTTATCTATGCTAAGGAGAGAAAATTAGCCCAAGATTATTGGCAAAACCCCCAACATAATACAAGTTTAAATTTTATCGATAAAACCGGCTTTCCTTTTTATTATACTTTCACTCAAAATGGTATATTCTATCTAGTTTGGGATGCCTCCACTCATTTAATCTCTGGGCAACAACTAAATTGGGCAGCAAAAAACTTGAGTAGTAGCGACGCTAAAAATGCTAGAATGCGGCTAGTAATTGGTCATTTACCCCTCTACGGTATTGCCGTGGGCAGAAATCGACCGGGGGATTATTTAGCCGATGCCGAGCAATTAAGAGCGTTTTTAGAGGGCTATCAGGTGCATACTTATATTAGTGGCCATGCTCACGCTTACTATCCGGGTAAACGGGGGCAATTACAATTATTACACGCGGGAGCTTTAGGCAGTGGACCGCGACGGTTATTGAACAGTGAACAAGCACCTAGAAAAACCCTAACAATTGTCGATATTAATCCCCATCAACAGGAAACAGTTTACACCACCTACGACATGAAAACCCAAGAGGCGATCAATATTACCAGTTTACCTCCTTTAATTATGGCTCCCAACGGGCAGGTTTTACGTCGAGATATTCCATCGGTTAACTAGAAAGGAACTCCCATAATGGCCACTGTCATCAGCACCGTTAATATGAAAGGAGGAGTAGGAAAAACTACCCTTACCGTCAACCTTGCCACCTGTTTAGCTAAATTTCAGCAAAAACGAGTCCTTGTCCTCGATTTAGACGCTCAAATCAGTGCGACTCTTAGTTTAATGTCCCCCCACGAATTCGCTCAACTGCGTCGCAAAAAACGCACTTTAAGCTATTTATTAGAAGCAATTATCAAACCCAATCCCTACAATAAATTAACTATTGATGATATTATTGTCCCTTCAGTCTGTGAAATTCAAGGCTTAGATCTACTGCCAGGAGACATCGAACTATATGATGAATATGTCGTCTCAGAAACCCTGCACCATCAAGCAATTTTACAGGAAGATTTAGGCTTTGATCATGCTTGGAATAACTTGGAAAGAGTCTTAATTCAAAAAATTATTGACCCCATTCAAGACCGTTACGATTATATTATCATGGACTGCGCTCCGGGGTATAATCTTTTAACTCGTAGTGGTCTATGTAGCAGTCATTTTTATTTACTACCTGCCCGTCCCGAACCTTTATCAATTGTCGGCATTCAGCTATTAGAAAGAAGAATAGTTAAACTGAAAGCTAGTCATCAAGAAACCGCACCGATTAACCCCGGTTTACTCGGTATAGTTTTTATTCTTTCCGGTGGTGGGTTACTCAGTCGCTACTATAATCAAGTCATGCGCCGGGTACAACAGGATTTTCAAGCCCATCAAATTTTTGCTAATGCGATTCCTATGGATGTTAATGTAGCTAAAGCTGTGGATATGTTTGTGCCTGCGGTGGCAGCCATGCCCTCTTCTAGTGGTTCCAAAGCTTTTATGAAACTCACAGAAGAATTCTTGATGAAAGCCAAAAAATAGGAGATAATTACTATGGTCATTGAGTGGTTACAATTTCAAGTTAACCCCGAAGCGAGGGAAAAATTTATCCAAAAAGATCAAGAAATTTGGACAAAGTTTTTAGCAAAACAACCGGGTTTTTTAGGTAAGGAGCTTTGGATTAATCCCGCCATCGAGGAAGAATTAATTATCGTTGTCCATTGGCAAACGCAAGAACAGTGGAAAGCTATCTCCAAAAATTTACTTGATGAGACCGAAGCCAAATTTTCCCTAGCCATGGGAAAAGATAATTATCAATTACTCAAAGTCAAGGAATTTCAAGTCAGAAAATTCCGAGAAAATTGTCAGAACCATTTAGAATCTATGCAGCCCGGATAAAAAATCAATTCATCTTTTTGTCCCCGGTCAACCTAGCCAAACTTGTCATGAGGGGCTAAAGTGTGCTATAAGCAGTCAGACCCTGCCCTGGTCTTTATTCTTTCCCATTAGGTAAATTACTGATGACTCAACCGAAACGCGCCCTAATTACCGGCATCACCGGTCAAGATGGTTCCTATCTGAGCGAATTATTATTAGAGAAAGGCTATGAAGTCCACGGTATCATCCGTCGTACTTCGACTTTTAACACCGATCGCATCGATCATATCTACATTGACCCCCACCAGCCGGATGCTAAATTTTTTCTTCACTATGGCGACCTCACCGACGGGACGACCCTGCGGCGTATCCTCGAACAAGTGCAACCGGTAGAAGTGTATAATTTAGGGGCCCAATCCCACGTGCGAGTTAGTTTTGATGCCCCAGAATACACCGTTGATGCTGTCGGTGTGGGGGTCTTAAGACTACTAGAAGCAATTCGGGATTACCAAAAAAGAACCGGCATCGAAGTCCGTTTCTATCAAGCAGGTTCCTCGGAAATGTTCGGGAAAGTCATGGAAGTTCCCCAAAAAGAAACCACGCCATTTTATCCCCGCAGTCCCTACGCTTGTGCGAAAGTTTACGGTCACTGGCAAACGGTCAACTATCGGGAATCCTACGACTTATTTGCCTGTAACGGCATTTTATTTAACCATGAATCCCCCCGGCGTGGAGAAACTTTTGTCACGCGCAAAATTACCCGCGCTTTGGCCCGAATTATTGCTGGACAACAGAAAAAACTCTATTTAGGAAATCTCGATTCTAAACGGGATTGGGGTTATGCTAAGGACTATGTGCGGGCGATGTGGTTAATGTTACAACAGGAAGAACCAGATGATTATGTCGTGGCGACCAATGAAACCTATTCTATCCGGGAGTTTCTCGATATTTCTTTCCAATACGTTAATCTAAATTGGCAGGATTATGTGGAGTTTGATCAACGTTATTTGCGTCCAGCGGAAGTAGATTTATTGATAGGAGATTCCACAAAAGCCAGAGAGAAATTAGGTTGGCAGCCGTCGGTGACGTTCGAGGGACTGGTAAAATTAATGGTAGATGCGGATTTAGCGGCTTTGGGGATTAATCTTAATAACGGTGGTGATAGCGAACAGTTATTAAAAGATTTGGCTTATCTTCGCAATCGTTCGATGACAACTGTGGATTAAAGAGGTGAAAATATGCTGAATTTAAGCGAACAGAGAATCGTCGTCACCGGGGGGGCTGGATTTTTAGGTCGGCAAGTAGTTAATCAGTTAATTGCAGCGGGGGCAAATCCAGAAAAAATTACAATTCCTCGGTCCAAAGATTGTGATTTAAGAGTTTGGGAAAACTGTCAACGTTTAGCCGACCAAGAAGATTTAATTATCCATTTGGCAGCCCATGTGGGAGGCATCGGTCTCAATCGGGAAAAACCCGCCGAATTATTCTATGATAATTTGATGATGGGAACCCAATTAATTCACGCTGCCTATCTAGCAGGAGTGCAAAAATTTGTCTGTGTGGGGACAATTTGTGCCTATCCAAAATTTACTCCAGTACCTTTCCATGAAGACGATTTATGGTCAGGATATCCCGAAGAAACCAATGCGCCTTATGGTATCGCTAAAAAGGCTTTATTGGTACAATTAGAGTCCTATCGTTTGCAGTATGGTTTCAACGGAATTTATCTTTTACCGGTGAATTTATACGGGCCAGAGGATAATTTTGATCCGGGTAGTTCCCATGTAATTCCTGCTTTAATTCGCAAGGTTTATGAGGCACAACAACGGGGGGATAAACAACTTCCTGTCTGGGGAGATGGTAGTCCAACCCGGGAGTTTCTCTACTCCACCGATGCAGCGCGAGGCCTTGTCATGGCCAGTCAGTTCTATAATGAATCAGACCCGGTTAATCTTGGTACAAATTATGAGATTTCTATCAAAGATTTAGTGGAATTAATCTGTGATTTAATGGGTTTTGATGGCGAAATTGTTTGGGAAATAGATAAACCGAATGGTCAACCGCGACGCTGTTTAGATACAACCCGCGCTCGGGAAAAATTCGGTTTTGTTGCTCAAATGGAATTTAAAGAAGGTTTGCAAAAAACCATTGAATGGTATCGGCAAAACGCCGCCTAGTCTCGATAGCTGGTGTGTTAGATTAATAACTAACACACCTGATTTTTTTAAGCTTACTGACCGGTAAAATCAGAACGAAGGGTTAATTTTAAATCTTCCTTGGGGTTAATTGACAATAATTCCACCGATTCTCCTCGTAGTAACCAACCGGCTAATACTTCTAATCCTCCTCCTCGTAATAATCCCTCGCTAACCGGTTGGTCAGAAGTAAAAGAAGCGAGGACAGAAGCGGCGGATTTTCCTAATACTGCACCCTGAATAATTTTATCGGGGTTAACTCCCTTAATTAGCCTTTCTAGACGAGTGAAAACTGCCGAAATAGCATCAATAGATTTTTCTTGGGGTTGACGGGTTTTTAAAAAGATTTTTTGGGATAAAAAACGCGAACCTTGACCATCGGGTTTAATTTCTCCGATAATCTGACTACCATCGGGAATAATTGTCTGTCCTTGGGAATTTTTGATATTATCGGTAACGGTCAGTGATAAAGAAAAAGTTTCTTGTTTGGTTAAAAGAATTTTTTCCCCTTGCTCGTATTTTACAGGGATATCTGTGCCAGCAGGAATTAATCGGTCATTCCCCAAAGGAATCGGTTTAATCGGGTTAATTGGGGCGAATTGACGTGCGATCGCAGGAGTCAAGGAAAGGGAGACCACAACGAAAGAAGCACTTAAAAGCATTGTGAATAGGGTCAGAGGATGATGACGACCCTGCTTTTGAAAATTTAGCATCTTACCCTTGAGTTTCCTAGTGGGAGCGAATTAAAGATAAAGACGAAAGCGGAAAAAAGTTTGTTTCCAAGCAAGAAAATGCGGGAAAAAGGAGAATTTTAGCAAAAAATAACTGATATTTCCGACTAACTGCCAGTTAATAGTTTATTTGGTCTATTGAAACGCCAAAACTCTTGATTTGTCCGCAGTTCTTAGTTTGGCACGGTTAATGGGGAACAATAACTATTTATGGGAGAATTATAGGTTCAATCCTATCAAAAAAAAATCACCCGATCGAATTAATTTTAAGTTTTGCGATCGAGATTGCCGTCACTACCAGTCCCCCATCCCTATAAACCAAGAATATTCTCCCTGATCACCCGTGAACCGAATGCTGTTGCTAAAATAATCTTTATAGTCCCCCAGCTACCGAAACGAGCAAAGAGAGAACCGCCACTTTATCAACTAATCAATTATGGATTTACTCGAATACCAAGCCAAGGAAATATTTGCTCAGGTAGGTATCCCCATTTTACCTTCCCAACCAATCCACGAACCGGGGGGACTAAAAAGATTAAACATTCCCTATCCTATCGTGCTGAAGTCCCAGGTACGAGCGGGAGGACGGGGAAAAGCAGGAGGGGTGAAATTTGTCGCTAATACCATCGATGCGATCGCTGCTGCCCATGCTATCTTTCATTTACCGATCGCCGGAGAATATCCAGAGGTAATTCTAGCAGAAGCCCGGTATAATCCGCAACAAGAGATATTTTTAGCCATTTTACTCGATTATCATCTGCAAAGACCGGTTTTACTCGGTGCGAGTCAAGGGGGGATGGATGTGGACAGTTTGCTGGCAACCATGCAAAAAGTGGTCATTGAAGAGAGATTTTCCCCCTATCTCTGTCGGCAATTAGCCGTATCTATGGGTTTAAGAGGGTCTTTGATCGAGTCTATCAGTCAAATTCTCGAAAAAATGTATAGTCTCTTTGTCAGCAAAGATCTCGATATTATCGAGATTAATCCCCTGGGTATCAACGAAACTGGGGAAGTGATGGCCCTAGATGGCAAAATAACTGTTAATGATGCCGCTTTAGCTAGACATCTCGATCTTCTGGCCTTGACCCCACCCCAATTACAATCCCCTTGGTCGATAATTGATCAAACTGGCCAAATAGCCGTGATCAGTAATGGCCAGGGTTTGATGTCCACTGTCTGGGATGCCTTAGACAGCAAGGGAGCAAAACTAGCAGCCTGGCTTATACTGGAGGAAAGACTAGAATTAGAGCAATTAAACGAGCAAATAGAGGCTGGTCTGCAACAATTCCAACTATTGACCGATTTAAAAGTGGTTATCGTTGATATTATCAGTTATCCCGACTTTGTCCAAAAAGCGATCGAGACTATTAGTAATTACTACCGCAGTTATAGCCCATTATCACCCAGCCGGGGCAGCGGCGAACGAACGATCCGGGCCACCCGACAGGAAAGACAAACCTTGCAACCTCGATCTTTTCTCAATCCCACCCTACCACAAATAATTTTTCGCGTCCTAGCTGACAGCAAAGCGATCGATCTCAGTCAGAGTTTAGCTGATGTTAACTTTCATTGGTTAGAGTCTTTAGAAGAGGTGGTCACTGCAGCCATTAAATTAGCCTAGAATCAGTTATCAGTTATCAGTGATCAGATGTGAGTTTTCAGTTCACAAGGGACGAATCTAAAACCTTTGACTCTTGCCTTCAGAAGCTGATTACTGTTCACTGATTACTGTTTACTAATTACTGTTTACTGTTTACTGTTTACTGTTTACTGAAACAACTCCCAACACTTAATATATGAAATGGACAGATAAAGATCAGATAATTATGCAAGGGATCGATCGACCCCTAGGCAAGTATTATGCGGCAAGATTGAAAACCCAGGGAACCTGTTTAGTAGCGGGGGTGGCTAGTGGCTGCAGTGGTGAGATAATCGCAGAGATACCAGTGTTTGATCTAGTGGCCGAGGCCGTTGCTGAAGCAGGGGAAATCCAAACCAGTTTAATTTTAGTCCCACCCAATCAAGTCCTAGATGCGGCCTTAGAAGCGATCGCAGCAGCCATCCCCCAATTAATTATCGTCACCCCTGGAGTTCCCCCCTTGGATCTGGTGGAATTATTAAAGATAGCTAGTACCACCGGGACATTAATTCTCGGACCCGGTAGTCAGGGTGTAATTATTCCCAATTATCTTTGGTTGGGTATTTGTGAACCCAGTTTTTATCAATCGGGGACAATTGGTCTGATCACCCGCGGCGATCGCTTGGGGGATGAAGTGGCGAAAACTTTAACAGCGGCCGGTTATGGTGAATCTATGGCGGTAAATTTGGGGACTGACGGCATTATTGGCTCCAATTTGTCCCAATGGTTGCAGGTTTTCGAGGAAGATGACAATACCGAGGCGATTCTCCTCGTCAGTCAGGTGGGAGGAAAGGCCGAAATCGAGGCAGCCAAATATATTGCCTCGGCGATCGAAAAACCAGTGATTGCCTATCTTGTGGGGTTAAATGCAGCGATTGAAACCAATTTCGGCGATACAGAAACAATTATTTCTAACCAACTTTCCTACTCTGTTGCCGCTAAGAATACCAGAAAAGATAGCCTACGTCATTTTCAAGAAGCTGGGGTGACAGTGGTGGAAAAATTAGCCGATTTACCTGCCTCTTTAGGGAAAGTCTTGTCCTGAATTTGACCCCATTGCCTCAATAATACGAAGGTTCTTCTAGGTTCTCTATGAGGAGGGTATAATACTAATACACAATCGAAAATTAGGAGATCAGTTTTAAAACTAACTAGGGTGCATCTCAATTTTGTAGAGATATCTATACGACATTTTGGGCGCACGCGATGCACCCCTAGCATTGGCGCAATAATATTAATAATATTATTGTAGGGGCGAATTGCATTCGCCCTCTTTTCAGCAGACCAGCTATCCCACCCCTCTAGACAACGACCCTAAGGATAACTTCTATGGCGCAACAAAATAACCTAAAAACCGACAATATCCACCAAATCGATCCCTATTGGGGTCCCCCATGGCTCGTAGAGGAACGGGACGCTTGCGGAGTCGGTTTTATTGCCGATGTGCGCGGTTCTGGTAGCCATCAACTGATTGAACAGGCCCTTTTAGCCTTAGGTTGTTTGGAACACCGGGGAGGCTGCAGCGCCGATCAGGATTCCGGTGACGGTTCCGGTATGATGACCGCTATCCCCAGAGATGTCCTCGCTCCTTGGTTCGCCGAAAATGGCTTAAATATGCCAGAATCTGAGCGCCTAGGGGTGGGTATGGTCTTTCTTCCCCAAGCGAACCAAGAACGAGCCGAGGCTAAAGCACACATCGAGGAAATTGTCAATAAATATAATATTAAGATTTTAGGTTGGCGCACTGTTCCCGTCCGTCCCGAAGTCCTCGGAAGACAAGCAAGGGAAAATCAACCCTACGTCGAGCAAATTCTGGTTACTTCCCCCGATTTAGCCGGTTCTCAATTCGATCGCCTACTCTATATTGCCCGTTCTGAAGTCGGTAAGCAACTGGCCGATGATTTCTATTTCTGTTCCTTTTCCTGTCGCACCCTTGTCTATAAAGGCATGGTACGGGGCGAAATCCTGCGAGAATTCTATCTAGACCTGCAAAATCCCGCCTATAGCAGTCAATTTGCTATTTATCACCGACGTTTTAGCACCAATACCCAACCGAAATGGCCCCTCGCTCAACCGATGCGCTTATTGGGTCATAACGGCGAAATTAACACCCTTTTGGGCAATATTAACTGGATGTCGGCCCGGGAACCCGCTTTAGAAACCCAAGGTTGGACCCACGAAGAATTACAATCCCTGACCCCCATTGTTAACCCCGCTAACAGCGACTCCTATAACCTCGATAGCGCCCTAGAATTATTGGTGAGAACTGGTCGCAGTCCCCTAGAAGCGGCTATGATCCTAGTGCCGGAGGCCTACAATAATCAGCCGGATTTACAGGATTATCCCGAAATTATCGACTTTTACGAATACTATAGCGGTTTACAGGAACCCTGGGACGGTCCAGCTTTACTGGTATTCAGTGACGGGGGAATCGTCGGCGCTTGTTTGGATCGCAACGGTTTGCGACCGGCCCGTTATAGCATTACTAACAACGGTTATATCGTCGTTTCCTCGGAAGCGGGAACTATTCCCCTCGATGAAACCACCATTATGGAAAAAGGTCGTCTCGGCCCCGGTCAAATGATCGCAGTTGACCTAGAAAAAGGCGAAATTAAGCGTAATTGGCCGATTAAACAGGAAATTGCCCGAGCTAATCCCTACGGTGAATGGGTGCAATCCCAACGCACCTTGATTGACAAAGAAACAGCGATCGATATTCCCGCTCCCAGTCATCTCCTTCCCCTGCAAACCGCTTTCGGTTACACATCCGAAGATGTGGATCTGATTATCGTTCCCATGGCAGAACAGGGAAAAGAACCGACTTTCTGTATGGGTGATGACACTCCCCTAGCAGTCCTCTCCAGTAAACCCCATCTTCTCTACGATTACTTTAAACAACGTTTTGCCCAAGTTACTAACCCTCCCATCGATCCTTTACGGGAAAGTTTAGTCATGTCCTTGACTATGTATCTGGGACGACGGGGTAATATCCTGAAATTGGGGGTTGATGACGCACATTTACTGAAATTAGACTCTCCCCTGCTCAATAATGCGGAATTAGCCAAAGTTAAAACCTCTAGCTACAAAACAGCCGAACTTTCTACCCTTTATGATCTGACCACCGGACCGCAGGGATTAGAAGATGCGATCGCTAATTTGTGCGCTGAGGCCGCCAAGAAAGTGGAATCGGGAGCAGAAATTTTAATTCTCAGTGACAGAACTGCTCCTATTGACGAAAAAACCAGCTATATTCCCCCTTTATTAGCTGTTGGTGCCGTCCATCATCACCTGATTCGCTCACACTTGCGTTTAAAAGCTTCGATTGTGATCGATACGGCCCAGTGTTGGAGTACCCATCACTTCGCTTGTCTAATTGGTTATGGTGCTTCCGCAGTTTGTCCCTATCTTGCGTTAGCAACGATCGCCCAGTGGTGGATCGAGCCAAAAACCCAGAAATTGATGGAAAACGGCAAATTAGAAGCTATTAGCCTCGAAAAAGCCCTAATTAATTACCGCAAATCCGTAGAAGCAGGATTACTGAAAATCCTCTCGAAAATGGGTATTTCTCTCCTATCTTCCTACCATGGAGCGCAAATTTTCGAGGCGATCGGATTATCGGCAGATTTAGTTAAACTAGCTTTTAACGGTACTACCAGTCGCGTCGGGGGTTTAAGCATTGCGGAAGTGGCCCAAGAAGCGATCGCATTCCATAGTAAAGCTTTCCCCAATCTTACCGCTAAAAAACTAGAAAACTACGGTTTTGTCAACTACCGTCCGGGGGGAGAATACCACATGAATTCCCCAGAAATGGCGAAAGCACTCCATAAAGCAGTGGCCGCTCACTCCAACGGACAGGGATATGACCATTACGAAACCTATCGTCAAATCTTGCAGCAAAGACCCGTTACTGCATTGCGCGATTTATTAGAATTTAACAGCGATCGAGCCTCAATTGCCATCGAAGCAGTAGAATCGATCGAAAGTATCCTGCAACGCTTCTGCACAGGGGGAATGTCCCTCGGTGCCTTGGGCCGGGAAGCACACGAAACCCTAGCGATCGCCATGAATCGCATCGGAGGTAAGTCCAATTCCGGAGAAGGGGGAGAAGATCCGATCCGCTACACCAGCTTAAGCGATGTGGATGAAGAAGGACATTCCGTAACTATGCCCCACCTAAACGGCTTAAAAAACGGTGATACGGCTAATTCTGCCATTAAACAGATAGCTTCGGGACGTTTTGGAGTCACTCCCGAATACTTAATGAGCGGAAAACAGCTAGAGATTAAAATGGCCCAAGGAGCAAAACCGGGAGAAGGAGGTCAATTACCGGGGAAAAAAGTCAGTCCCTATATTGCCATGTTACGGCGATCGAAACCGGGTGTTACCTTGATTTCTCCCCCTCCTCACCACGATATCTACTCGATCGAAGATTTAGCGCAATTAATCTACGATTTACACCAAATTAACCCCCGGGCCAAAGTTTCCGTCAAATTAGTGGCCGAGATCGGTATCGGCACAATTGCGGCCGGAGTTGCCAAAGCTAACGCTGATATTATCCAGATTTCTGGCCACGATGGTGGTACAGGTGCATCACCCCTAAGTTCGATTAAACACGCGGGTAGTCCCTGGGAATTGGGAGTAACGGAAGTGCATCGGATGTTAATGGAAAATCAACTGCGTCATCGGGTGATTTTGCGTGCAGATGGGGGACTAAAAACCGGTTGGGATATCCTCATGGCTGCTCTCATGGGTGCGGAGGAATTCGGTTTTGGTTCCATTTCCATGATTGCCGAGGGGTGCATCATGGCCCGCGTCTGTCACACGAATAATTGTCCTGTGGGAGTCGCTACCCAACAGGAACGTCTGCGCGCTCGTTTTCCCGGAATTCCCGCTCATGTGGTCAATTTCTTCACTTTGGTGGCTGAGGAAACGCGGCAATTATTGGCGAAATTAGGCTATCACAGTTTAAATGAGGTGATTGGCCGGTCGGATCTGTTAAAAGTGCGCTCCGATGCTCGTTTAACTAAGACAGAATCCCTCAATCTCGATTGTTTGTTGAATTTACCCGATGGCCGCAGTGACCGCTCTTGGTTGCAGCACGAGGAAGTACACAGTAACGGTGCTGTTCTCGATGACGAGATTCTAGCAGATAGCGAGATTAAACAGGCGATCGAGCAACAGGGAACCGTCAGCAAAACCTACAGGATTGTCAATACCGATCGCTCCGTGGGGGCGAGAATTGCGGGGGTAATTGCCCAAAAATACGGTAATGACGGCTTTGAAGGCGAAATTAAGCTCAATTTCCAGGGTGCGGCGGGTCAAAGTTTCGGAGCATTTAATTTACCCGGTGTCAATCTCCATTTAGAGGGAGAAGCTAACGATTATGTGGGTAAAGGCATCTACGGCGGCGAAATTGTCATCTTACCGCCCCAAAACGCCAATTATCAGCCCGAAGATAACGCTATTATCGGTAATACCTGTCTCTACGGGGCCACCGGTGGGGTATTATACGCTAATGGTCGCGCTGGTGAACGCTTTGCTGTCCGCAATTCCACTGCGAAAGCAGTTATCGAAGGGGCCGGGGATCACCTCTGTGAATATATGACCGGGGGGGTAATTGTCGTGCTTGGTTCCGTCGGTCGTAACGTCGGCGCCGGGATGACGGGAGGATTAGCTTATATCCTTGATCCGTCCCTACCGGAGAAACTTAACCCCGAAATTGTCAAGATTCAACGGGTTGGCACGGCTGCCGGTGCGGAACAGTTAAAATCTTTAATTGAGGCCCATGTAGAACGCACTAATAGCCCCAAAGGTAAGTTAATTTTAGCTAATTGGGATAGCTATCTCGGTCAATTCTGGCAAGTGGTCCCTCCCTCGGAAGCGGATAGTCCCGAAGCGCAAATTAGCGCGGAGAAAACCTTAACTTCGGTGTAATTTCTTTGGGGTGCGTTACTCTTGGTTAACGCACCCATTGATTAATTTTTTGACTGCGGAGTTGATTAATGGCCATCCCCACCACCTATACTAGCTATACCCAAGCACAAGAACATTTTATTCAGGTTTTAGAACAAGTAGAACTGGGAAACTCGATCGTTATTGTCCAACGTCAGGGTCATCATGATGTGGCCTTGATTGCTGCTTGCTGACGAATTATCCGCTTTATTAGAAGAAGTTTATCTTTTGCGCTCTCCAGCTAATGCTCAACGACTTTTTCAGGCCTTAAATTGGTCAAAAGAAAGATTATCTCAGACAGCTGCTACCACTTCTCTAGAAGAATTACGTCAAGAATTGGAGACCGAGATTGAGCAAGAAAAAGCCACAGAAGTCTGAAACCGAAATTGTGCGAGTTTGTCCTGAATTATCCCTAATCCAGTATCTCCAAATTGATTATATCAGGGCATATTAACCTTAATTATTTAGACTACAGTTTTTATCGCTGCATAAGTCGGAACATTTGCTAAAATTAGGATGTATTTACTTTGGCTATCTTTGGTGTCATAATTTTGCAATGACAAACGAAAAACTCAGATTTATCGATCTTTTTGCTGGTATTGGAGGATTTAGATTAGCTTTTGAGAGCGTTGGTTATGACTGTGTATATTCTTGTGAAATAGACGAGAACTGTCGAAAAGTATATTTCAATAATTTTCAAGAAATTCCCGATCAAGATATTAGAAAAATTGCTATCCATGACCTGCCTGATTTTGAAGTGTTG
>NZ_JADBVM010000009.1:0-5176 GCF_020244875.1 Microcystis sp. M44BS1 | reverse complement strand
TTGAAATCATCGACAATATGATGACTTTATCCCCTAAATTGCAGTCAAGTTTAGAGAGTAAAATCAAACAATTTGAGGAGGAAAGAACCATGCCTTTAATGAGTAATATGGAGTTACGAGGAATCGAACGCGGTAAGGAAATTGGCAAGGAAATTGGTAAGGAAATTGGAGCGTTAGAAAAAAGCCGTGATGACATAAAAACAGTTTTAACTGTGCGGTTTGGCGAGATTTCTTCAGAAATTGAACAGAGGCTCAGTAACATCAATAACGTTGCTCTCTTAGAAGAGATATTAAAATTATCAGTTACCGCTAATTCTCTCGAAGAATTTAAGCGGTCTTTGGCTAAAATCAATATCTAGAAAACGGGTTTCTTCGAGAAACCCGTTTTCTGGACTTATTAACGAATAAAATCAATCTGACAAATATTAAGAGGAACAATCGGTTCAAATTCTTTTCGGTCAGAAGTAACTAGAATTCCTTTTTCTTGATTGGCTAAAGTTAAAGCAAAACAATCAGCTAAAAAAATGCGTTTAATTACTGCTTTATATTTGCTTACTTGTCGCCAAAAATTGCCACTTAAATCAAAGCGAGTTTTTATGTTAATATTGCTTAATTCTTGAATTAGTTTTTCTGTTTCTGATTCTCCTATATCTCGATAAAAATTATAGTAAACTTCGCCAAGATTAATAACATGAATCATCTTGTTATTATTTTGATTAGTGATGGTTTCTCTAACAAGATCCGCTCCTGTTTCATTACGAAAAAAAGCAATTACAGCACAAGCATCTCAAATGATATTCATCTATTACGCTCCTCCCAATCAATTTCTGCTTGTTTTTGTTGGGCAAAATCTTCACTACTGGTAGGTGCATGAGCATATTTACCTTGTAATAATTTAATTAACTGTTGTATTTCTTCTTCTGATTTAGGTTTAATTTGAAGCAGAAAATTTTGATCAATTAACTCTCTGATTTGCAATAATTGTTCGTCAGAAAGATTAGCTAATGATTGAATTATTTGTTGACGTATTGCTGTAGAACTCATGATTATTACTTAGCTACAATTAAGTATAAAAAAAATTACTATGATTATAATATATCACAAAAATGCTGATTTGCCAGCAAATCTCTAAAATCAGGTAAAATTAAGCAAATTTCAGGGAAATTTTCATTCCTTTCGCGATCGCCCCATGGCGGAGTTGGGATTCCCCGATTTTTCGCTAAATTCAACTAACCCGATCCCTTTTTGTCAATTTTTGTCCACTTTTATCGATTTAATGTTCACTTTTGCTGAAGTTTTTTGTAAAGAAATTTTACAATTTAGATTTTATGCTTGACTTTTTCAGGAAGTAAGTATATGTCTGGATATTAACGAACCAAGTAGCAGGGTAGGGGCGATCGCATCGCTTCTAACTCTTATTAGCCGTCTAGGTTATGGATTTTACTCAAAGGCTCGCCAGCAGACAACTGGGAGCGCCTGAAGGGAAACCAGCCTTTAAGTCAATTGCAATCGGCTATTCACCATATCGGTTAGTTAACCTAATCTCAATCAATAAAATATTTTCACTTTTTCTGGAGTGATAAATTATGCTTAATAATCCCGGAGTTTTAGCATTTAGTGCGCCGACTTATACGCTGACTGAAAACGGAAGTCGTATAACTCAAGTCGTTGTAACTCGCACGGGGGGAAGTGATACAGAAGTCAGTGCGACGATTACGTTAAATAATGGTACAGCAACCGCAAACGATTATAGTAATACCCCCATTAAGGTTACGTTTGCTCATGGGGATAGTGCGCCTAAAATTATTACGATTCCGATTAAGGAAGATAGTCAGTTTGAAGCGGTGGAAACCCTTAACCTGTCCTTGACGAATCCGACTAATGGGGTGACGATTGGTACACAAAATACGGCAATTGTCAAGATCATTGATAATGATAATTTTGTCTTTAATAATACGGATATTCAACCGACGAAACTGGAGAAGTTGACGTTACCGATTCCCACAGCGTTGAAGCAGTATGAAACTCTCAGCAGCGAATTAGATAAGGCCAAGGTTAAATTAGACACGACGGAGGAACAGTTAAGGTTAGCTAATGATGATTATTCCTTTGCGAAGGAAACTTTTGAAGCGAGTCTCATTAAGCAGAAGTTTTTAACGGAAAGTTTGCAGAATTTAGAAAATAAAAAGAAGGCTTTAACTTCTAGCTTTACTCAATCTAAAACACAAAATGAGCAAAAACAGAAGGATATTCAGAAGAGTATTGATGATGCTTATACTCGTTTCAATGCTGAAACGAATCCGGGTCTAAAAGATGGGATTCAGAAGGAGATTAATGGTTATCTGATTCAGATTCAGGAACAACAGAATTTACTGTCAATTGCGACGACTAAGTATAATCAGGAGTTGGCGGTTGTTATTTTCCAAATTGATGACTCAAATCAGGAGTTACAGGGACTTGAGAGTAATATTATTCCCAAGCAACTTGAGGATTTAGAGAAGAAAAATCAGGCTTTAGTGGATATTAAAACCGCTTGGGAAGGGAATAAGCAAGCTGTGACGGTTGCGGATAAGGCGCTGGGGGATTTGCTGACGGATTATGCTTTTCTCAAGACTCAGGATTATTCGTCTAAGTTTTTGCAGGATACGGTTGATAGTCTTAAGCAAAAAATTGGTGCGCTTCAGGCTAATTTAACCGCTTTGAAGAGTGGAAATGGGTCTAATTCTGAGATTGCGGCGTTGGAAAAGGCGATTTTAGAGAAGCAGAAAATTGTGGGAGAGGTACAAGAGTATCAGAAAACGGTGTTAGCGGGTGAGTTGGAGTTTAAGCAGGAGTTGGAGACGAGAAAGGGGACTGCTGCGGACCATGAAGCATCGGTTAAGGTGGCTTTAGGGAATAATAATATTGAGGGTTATGTGAGTTTAAACAGTCAATTGGCTAACCAGTTGAAGGGTTTAACGACTGTTTGGGTGGATAATTTAGAGGATAATCATAATCTCACGATTAAGGTTTGGAATGGCTCTCAAGCTACGTCTGAAGTGTTTGATAGTTTGACGAGTTATATTGATGAGAATTTGGCGACTCCTTATGGGGATTATTATCTGAATGAGATTCAGCTGGATGAGGCGTTACAGATTCAGGAGTCAACGGTAAGACGACGGGATGCTTTGGCGGATAGTGTTGATTTTGTGACGGATGCGCTGTTTTTGGCGAAGAAGCAGTTACAGGAGTATCAGGATTTAGCGAAGTTGGGGCAGCATTATTCGGATTTGACTAAGTATGAAAAACAATATGCAATTTTACAAACTGCACAAAAAAAATTAGCTCTTGCATTAGAACAGTTATCTACTCCTGATTGGAATAGTTATAATTTAGCAAAGGCTTATATTAATGAATCAATTCAATTAATCAAAGACAACCTTAAAGACTATTCTGATTATCAAAAAATAACTCAAAATCTTGATGAGTTTTTAAAGCAATACAATGATTTATGGAAACAACATCAAGAATATCTTAAACTTAATGGTTATGGAATTAACTTCGGACTTTGGCAGGATCATGGAGGAACATTAAGTCAGCATCAATGGCAATTAGGCGATTTTAATGGCGATGGTAAAACTGATTTAATTGTTGCAAATATTGATAATGATTACTATGTTTCTCTCTCAAATGGCAATGGATTTACGACAAGTCTTTGGCAGAATCACGGGGGAACATTAAGTCAGCATCAATGGCAATTAGGCGATTTTAATGGTGATGGTAAAACTGATTTAATTGTTGCAAATATTGATAATGATTACTATGTTTCTCTTTCAAATGGTAATGGATTTACCACTAAGCTTTGGTTTGATGGTGGGGGACGTTTAAGTGATCATCAATGGAAACTAGGAGACTTTAACGGTGATGGTAAGACAGATTTAATTCTTGCTAACATCAACAATGATTACTATGTCGCGCTCTCAAATGGCAATGGATTTACGACAAGTCTTTGGTTTGATGGTGGGGGACGTTTAAGTGATCATCAATGGCAATTAGGTGATTTTAATGGCGATGGGAAAACAGATTTAATTCTTGCTAATATCAATAATGATTATTATCTTGCTACATCAACTGGCGATGGATTTATTTCTAAACTTTGGTTAGATGGTGGCGGTTCACTAAGTGATCATCAATGGAAACTAGGAGATTTTAACGGAGATAAAAAAACTGATTTAATTCTTGCTAATATTAACAATGATTATTATGTTGCAAAAACTACAGATTTACCTCCTTCTACTGAAGCCATTAATCCTCTTAAATCATTACAATTTAATATTCAATCTCAAATTAACCAAATTTCACAATTTACGAATCCTTATTTTATTGATAAATTAAATCAAGAACTAACTAATAAAACTCAAGAGTTAGTGGTTCAGATTGACTTAACCAATGATCAACAAGAACAATGGATAGAAACCAATTTACAGAATTATGTCAAACAGCGACGGGATAGTATTATTTCTAATGGTGTAAATGACAAAACGATCGCCGATCTCCAATCTCTCCGCCTAGAAACCGCATATCTAACCCTACAAGCACAACAAAACCCAGACAAAGTACAGAGTTATTTAACAGAATATAAAGTTATTCAAGATGGCAATTTATCAATTTTACCTAATGTATCATTTAACTTCATTAATCAAGCACAAGGATTGAAAACAGGATATTGGGCAGATGAAAATAACTCGGAACAATTAATCGGAGACTTTAATGGGGACGGTAAAGATGACATTGTTAATTTACAATCTGATGGTATTTCTAACAACTGGATAGCTTTATCTAATGGTAACGGTACGTTTAACTTAAAAGGAGCATATTCTCTAACCAATTCTAACAATAGTTATCAAACAGGTTTAATAGCTGGTTTTTGGGGAAATGAAAATAACTCAAAACAATTGATAGGAGACTTTAATGGAGATGGTAAAGATGACATTGTTAATTTACAATCTGATGGTACTTCTAATAATTGGATTGCCTTATCAAACGGGGACAGCACTTTTAACTTGATTGCTCGCGCTCAAGGATTAAGTAATGGATTTTGGGGAGATGAGAATAATTCAGAACAATTGATAGGTGATTTTAATGGGGATGGTAAAGATGACATTGTTAATTTACAATCTGATGGCATTTCTAATAA
>NZ_JADBVM010000089.1:0-3501 GCF_020244875.1 Microcystis sp. M44BS1 | reverse complement strand
GAAAACAAAAGCGACTACTGGGAAGCTGCCAGAACGGGAACAGTGGAAGTGGAGGTTAATCAGGGGATTATATGAAAAGGAGTTCGAGAGGGAACAGATAATTAAACTGTTTGAAATCATCGACAATATGATGACTTTATCAACTGAATTGCAGTCAAGTTTAGAGAGTAAAATCAAACAATTTGAGGAGTAAAAAACCATGCCTTTAATGAGTAATATGGAGTTACGAGGAAGGAAAATTGGTGAGGAAATTGGGGAGTTACGAGGAATGGAACGCGGTAAAGAAATTGGCGCGTTAGAAAAAAGCTGCGATGCCATAAAAACAGTTTTAACTGTGCGGTTTGGACAGATTTCTTCAGAAATTGAAGAGATAATCGGCAAAATCACTAACCCTACTATCTTAGAAGAGCTACTAAAATTAGCAGCTACCGCTAATTCTCTCGCAGAATTTAAGCAGTTTTTGGCAAGAATCCAATAATCTTATCCTAATATCTAGAAAACGGGTTTCTTTGAGAAACCCGTTTTCTGTAAATTTTTGTTATAGAAACCTTGAAAAATTCGGGATTCTTTGCATAAAATAGTCGAAGTCATCCTTTGCGGTTAACGTCATGACTTCTACCCTGTTGCCGATTCTTCCTGCTGTTGACGATGTTTTGTTCAATTTTGCTCAATCTGATGGCTTGAGTCAAGCTAATCGGGTGGATAGTGCGAGAAATCAGCGTTTAACCGCTACCGTAGTCTTCCTCGATGCTGGTGTTACCGATTGTCAAACCCTCCAAGCTGGAGTAATCCCCGGAATCGCCACGGTTATTCTCTCTCCCAATCAAGACGGAATCGAACAAATATCCGCTTTTTTACAACAAAATCCCCAGATTACCACCATTCACCTGGTTTCCCATGGTGCGCCGGGGTGCTTATATTTAGGGAATTGTCAACTTAATTTAACAAATATTTACGATTACCGCCAACAGTTACAGAATTGGGCAAAGATTAATCGTATTCTACTGTACGGTTGTCAGGTCGCGGCGGGAGATGCGGGGGGAGAGTTTATTAATAAATTGTCCCAAATTACTGGGGCAAAAATAGCCGCTTCCAGCAGACGGGTAGGAAATGCAGCCTTAGGAGGAAGTTGGGAGTTAGAGGTAATAGTTTCTTCCGCCGAAAGTGAGCAAGATTTGAATATTTCTTTGGCGTTTGGTGGGGAGACTTTAGCTACTTATCAGGGAGTATTTGCCCTCACATTAGTAGGAGTATGGGATAGATTAAGCTATGCCAATGCGGTGACAGTAGTTGGTAATTATGCCTACGCGGTGGGAGATACACTGGAAATCATTGATATTAGTAATCCCAGTAACCCGATTTTTAAGGGAAGTTATGATATTTCTGGTGGTGGGGATGTACAAATAGTCGGTAACCATGCTTATGTAGCTGATGGAAATTCAGGACTGCAAATCATCGACATCAACAACCCAACAAACCCCACTCTCAAGGGTAATTATGATACTTCTGGCTATGCTTGGGATGTACAAATAGTCGGTAACTATGCTTATGTAGCTGATGGTTGGTCAGGAGGACTGCAAATCATCGACATTAGCAATCCGACAAATCCCACTCTCAAGGGCAATTATGATACTTCTGGCACTGCTTTAGGTGTACAAGTAGTCGGTAACTATGCTTATGTAGCTGATGAGATTTCAGGACTGCAAATCATCGACATCAGCAACCCGACAAACCCCACTCTTAAGGGCAATTATGATACTTACCGCGCTCGGGATGTAGAAGTAGTCGGTAACTATGCTTATGTAGCTGATGATTGGTTCGGACTGCAAATCATCGACATCAGCAACCCCACAACCCCCACCCTCAAGGGCAATTATGATACTTTTAGTGCCGCTATTGGTGTACAAGTAGTCGGTAACTATGCTTATGTAGCTAATGAAGATTCAGGACTGCAAATCATCGACATCAGCAACCCGACAAACCCCACTCTCAAGGGTAATTATAATACTTCTGGCGCTGCTTTGGATGTACAAATAGTCAGTAACTATGCTTATGTAGCTGATTCGGGTTCAGGACTGCAAATCATCGACATCAGCAACCCGACAACCCCTACTCTTAAGGGTAATTATGATCCTTCTGGCTCTGCTAATGATGTACAAGTAGTCGGCAACTATGCTTATGTAGCTGATGATACGTCAGGACTGCAAATCATCGACATCAGCAACCCGACAAACCCCACTCTCAAGGGTAATTATAATACTTCTGGCTATGCTTATGGTGTACAAGTAGTCGGTAACTATGCTTATGTGGCTGATAGGGATTCAGGACTGCAAATCATCGACATCAGCAACCCGACAAACCCCACTCTCAAGGGTAATTATAATACTTCTGGCTTGGCTTTGGATGTACAAATAGTCGCTAATTATGCCTATGTAGCTGATTATTGGTCAGGATTGCAAATCATCGATATCAGCAACCCGATAAATCCCACTCTCAAGGGTAATTATGATACTTCTGGCGCTGCTTTTGATGTACAAATAGTCGGTAACTATGCTTATGTCGCTGATGGGTATTCAGGACTGCAAATCATCGACATTAGCAACCCGACAAACCCCACTCTTAAGGGTAAGTATAATATTTTTGGCTCTGCTCAGGATGTACAAGTAGTCGGTAACTATGCTTATGTGGCTGATTATAATTCAGGACTGCAAATCATCGACATTAGCAGCCCGACAAATCCCCTACTCGTCGGTAAGTGTAATACTTCTGGCGATGCTTATGGTGTACAAGTAGTCGGTGACTATGCATATCTAGCTGATGCGGGTGCAGGACTGCAAATCATCGACATCAGCAACCCGACCACCCCCATCCTCGTCGGTAAGTGTAATACTTCTGGCGATGCTTATGGTGTACAAATAGTCGGCAACTATGCTTATGTGGCTGCTAGTGATGGTGGCTTAAACATTATTGATGTGAGTGAGTTTACCAACCCACAAACTGTGACTGTTACTCTTGCGGTTTCTCCCAGTAGTGTTAGTGAAGATGGGACAGCTAATATGGCCTATACCTTCACCCGTAGCGGAGTAACCACTAATGCTTTAACGGTTAACTACACAGTCGGGGGGACAGCGACATTTAGTACAGATTACACCCAAAGCGGTGCCGCAACTTTCACCAGTACAACCGGGACAGTGACTTTCGCTGCTAATGCTACCACTGCTAAAGTCACAATAGACCCCGCTGCTGACACTACAGTGGAAAATGATGAAACCGTCGCTTTAACTCTTGCGACCGGGACAGGTTATACAGTTGGGACAACTACTCCAGTGACGGGAACCATTAATAATGATGATACCAGTGTCACTCTTGCTGTCTCTCCCAGTAGTGTTACCGAAGACGGGACAACTAATCTGGTTTATACCTTCACCCGTACAGGAGTAACCACTAATGCTTTGACGGTCAATTACAGTGTTGGTGGGACAGCAACCAATGGAACCGATT
>NZ_JADBVM010000088.1:0-24631 GCF_020244875.1 Microcystis sp. M44BS1 | reverse complement strand
TTTTGAGAGAATCGTCGTTCAAAACCTTGCGTCTTCATCGGCCCGCGTCCTGTAGGGGCGAAGCATTCGGGCAATAACCTATCGGTGAAACCGTAGATTTTCTATCCGAATGCTTCGCCCGTACTTTTTCAGCAGACCCTACTTAGTATTAGATATGTGTAATTAATTGTGTCTAGCTACTTATCCATTATGTGCCAAAATTCAATAAGCGAGAGCGCCTTTATCCCTAACCAAAAAGGAAGGCTTTTAAACCTTCCTTACCATAGAATTGGTCATTTATTTATTGACGTTTGCGAGCCAATAAACCCAGAGAACCCACCGCTAATAAGCCTAAAACGGTGCCTGGTTCGGGGGTTGTCTGTATCTGGGCAGGTTGAATGGTCCAGTTAGCAGCAACGATATTACCTGATACATTGGTCAAACTGACATCGTTGTTGAAATTATTAGTAACGTAAACGCCATTGCCCCCATTCACGAACCATGCGTTAGGTGTTTGTGTAGAATTGGTTGAGACGACATTGACATTAGAGACATCACTCCAATTAGAAGGAACAGCCGTTAACTGTCCTGAGGCATTGGTGACAAAACTTCCTGTGCTAACAGTCAACCCATTACCACCAACCCCATTAGGATCAAAGGTAGTAACGTGGGCTCCATTACCAAAATTGAAGGTGACACTCACAATGTTGCTGGCGTTCCATGTTTGGCTCAACAGGGAACTTCCCCCATTGTCAAGCTGATAGGTAATAACCGCAGTATTACCAGCAGCAACGTTATCGACACCAAAGTTTTCTGAAACAGTACCCGTATAGGTAGCGGTAAAAATGGCAGCATGGGCGGGAATGGCACTGAAAACGGCACAAGTCACCGCCGGAAGGCAAAGGGCTTTTAGCAGTTGATTAGTCATTTTTGATTAATTGACAAGTTAGTTTCATGGCTAAGAATGGGGAAAAATTGTTATTTATACCCCATAAATCATTGCTTAACAGCAATAAGCAGCCTCATTCTACCCCCCCCCGAATTTGTCAAGTATTCTCCGTTTTTTATTGATGAATCTGGAAAAAAAGCCCATCAGGGAGAGACTGGAAGGATTCGCCAAGGAAACATCTTAAATTAATCGGTAATGATTAAGATTGCGCTATTTTAGGGGTTAGGGGGGAGCAAAACGTCCTCATCTTAGCGGGTACTGCTATAAAATAAGATCATGAAAACTGACACGATTTTTTATCAACTCTTTCAATCATTCCCCTCTATCTTCTTTGAATTAATTCAACTCCCCATCACCGAAGCCAAGGCATGAGTAGAAAACGGGTTTCTCGGAGAAACCCGTTTTCTGTGCGTTATTCAACGGATTTAGTATGAGGTACAATTTCAAGAAGATGAGGCTTTTTATCAGCGCTTTTTCACCGAAATATTCTTATATCTCAGTAAAACCGACTTAACCAATGATTGGCGGGGTGTGATTGTCTATCCTAACCCTCAAGTAGAAACCGATAAAGTTCAACGCTATCGGGAACTCCTCAACTCCGAGCGAGTGAGACGGATTTATCTGAATGAATTAGAAAACACTCCTCAAACTTCCATTGGTTTAGCCACAGTGCAATTAATCACCCTATCTAAAGCAAAAGCGATTGATAAGTAGGTAGGCACAATTATTTGTAGGATGGGTTAGCGGTAGCGTAACCCATGCGGGCGTTGGGTTTCATGCTTCAACCCAACCTACGTTCATTTTATATTTAATTCCACCCACCTACTTAGCACCCGAAAATTAATCCAAAGAGTGCGGGAAGAATTAACCCCCGACCAAAAACCCCAAGAACTCTTACAATTAATAGAGACGATTCTTGTTTATAAGTTACCGCTTCTTAATCGTCGGGAGATAGAAACTATGTTTAGTTTAGATGAATTAAAACAAACTCAGTATTTTCAAGATGTGCGCGAGGAAGCGCGTCAGGAAGGCAGACTAAACAAAGCACTAGAGGCTGTTCCTCGTTTGTTAGCCTTAGGGTTAAGCGTTGAGCAAGTCGCCTCCGCCTTAGAATTAGAGGTTAAACAGGTTAGAGCTATACAAAAAGAGACATAAAAAAAGCGCTCGCCTTGTCAAATAAGAGCATGAAAACTGACACGATTTTTTATCAACTCTTTCAATCATTCCCCTCTATCTTCTTTGAATTAATTCAACTCCCCATCAACGAAGCCAATAACTACCGCTTTGACTCAGTGGAAGTCAAACAACTTTCCTTTCGTCTTGATGGAGTCTTTCTGCCTCAAAATAATAACCTGAGATTTCATCGTCAAACCGGGGTTGGGACGAGGATAAAGTTTATCGCCTCACCCAACCTTAACTTACCAACGATTTAAGAAACTGCCACCATTACCCCAGCGCGGTCGGGAATTAAAGAAACCACCACCGTCAGACCAACCATTGCGCCAGGGCCGCGCATTAACGAAACTACCACCGCGACCATCTCCCCAACCACCGACACGACTATTCACCCAACCGCGACCGCGACCATCTCCCCAGCCTAAAGCTTGTAAACTAGGATCGGCAGTATCTTCCGGCAGTTGGTTAACTCGTTCGCGTACAGCGCTAGATAGACGACTTAAACGCGCTTCAATGGGATTAGCCTCGTCTGAGGCGGCCTGAGCGGTGCTAGTCAGACCGAAAGCAGATAAAGCGAGAAGAAAGCCGACTAAACCAGTTTTATTGCTGATATTCACCTGAATTTATGCTCCTATTTGGCTTCTTGGGGATTAATTTGGGCGTGTTCGATAACTTTGAAGGCAAAAAACCCCTTTAATAATTCTGGGGGGATGGGAACCATGCCTTGACTACCGAACCAGCGATCGATTTGACTAACGGTAGCCGTATCATTGGTGATGTAATCCTGCATCATTTTGACAATGGCATAGTTGACATCATCCAAAAAAGTAGAGTTATTTTCGGGAACCATGCAAGCAATGCCAAAATTAGCTAGAGCTTCTTCGGGGACGATTTCGTAGATTTTAGGGTTATCTCTGAGGATTGTTCCCGCTAAAGAAATGCTATCCCCCGCTATTGCGTCGATTTTACCGGTTTTTAAAGCTTCGATCGCTTCTTCTACGGTGCTGTAGGTAGTAACAATTGTCGCTTGCGGTTGTACTAATTTAATCACATCCACGGCCGCGGAAGTGGGAATCAAGGCGATACGTTTACCGATTAGGGATTGAGGAGTGGAGAGATTGCTACCTTTTTTGGCTAAAATCCTAATCCCAGAAATGCTGTAACTGATGGAAAAATCGACCACTTTCGCCCTTTCCCAAGTAAAAGCCGTACTACAAGCGATATCGATTTCCCCGCTACGAATGAGGTTAATTTTCTCTCCGGGTTGGTTAGCTTCCACCATTTGCAGGGTGACGGGACGACCGAGACGAGTTTCCAGTCGTTTTCTAATTCGTTCCAACACATCCATAGAATAGCCGACTAATTCCCCCTTCTCATTGACGTAGGAGTAGGGAATCGCATCAAAACGGGTTCCTACGGTCAAAAATCCCGTGCGAGCCACTTTTTCCACCACTGTTTCCGCTAAACCTGCGCTGGCGAGGAACATAGGCAATATGCAACCTAGTCCCACTAACTGTAAAATTTTCTTCATAAATCGAGTGCTTACTCCCGTACAAACATAACTATACTAGAAGTCGCTAAAAAATCTTCAAGGTTTCCATAATAATTTCTGTGAACTTTTACAAATTAGATGGCGGTTCAAGGCGAATTAATTGACCGTTACCTTCATCGGTGAGCAGGTATAAAAATCCGTCGGCACTTTGACGCACATCCCGCACCCTCTGACCGATGGGAATCGCTTCTTGATTGATAATTTCACCCGATTTATCCATTTCCAGACGGCGAATATCCCTGGAAACTAAACCACCGGCGAATAAATTTCCCTGCCAATTAGGAAAGCGATTACCAGTATAAAAGACCAATCCCGAAGGAGCGATCGCTGGTGTCCAAATTGTTTTCGGATCGATCAGACCGGGGCGATATCTTTCGCCGGAAACTGGGTTATTAGTGCCGTACTCTTGACTAGCAGAAACCACTGGCCAACCGTAATTTTTACCTTTTTCAATTAAATTTAATTCATCCCCTCCTTTCGCTCCGTGTTCTGTTGCCCAGACTCTTCTAGTCATCGGATCGAAGCTGATTCCTTGAATATTCCGATGGCCATAACTCCAAATTTTAGAACCGGCGAAAGGATTATCTTTAGGGAGAGAACCATCGTCATTGATGCGGATAATTTTACCTAATTGACTTTGCAGATTTTGGGACTGTTTTCTAATTAAATCTCCCGCTAATTGTAGGGGAGGATTACCCCCGTCCCCAATCGCTACCAATAAAGTGCCATCCGGTAGCCATAATAACCGCGAACCGAAGTGTTGAGAGCCGGTTTTTGCCTGGGAAACTTCAAAAATAACCCGCACATCTCGCAAACTTGTACCATCATAAACCGCACGAGCGACGCGGGTACGATTAGCCTCCCGGTCTCCGTGAGCATAAGTTAGATAAATCCAGCGATTTTGGGCAAATTGGGGATGAATTGCCACATCGAGCAGTCCTCCTTGTCCGACGGCAAAAACTTCGGGAACTCCAGCGATGGCTTTTGGGTCTAATTTGCCCTCTCTAACCACTCTTAAACGACCGGGGCGCTCTGTGATGAGGATTTCCCCGTTAGGTAGCCAAACCATCGACCAAGGATGCTCTAAACCCTCGATTACGGTCACTTTTTGCCATTGATTGGTCTGGGAATTATTCGCCGAAGTTAATACATTTGCACCTTGACAACTGGAGATAATTATAGTAAGCAAAACGCTAGATACTAAAGGCGAGAAAATGCGATTGAGAGAATTAAGCATTAGTTGGTAACTCCCCAAGTTTTCAGCAGATAAATATAATTATATCGACTCCATTTTGAGGAGTTGTTTTAGAAAAGTTAAGAGATTTTGTAGTGATGGTATTTGCGTTGAAGTTTGCTCACTAATCCACCGATCATCGGAAATAGTGCGGTCATTAAAGGGATAGGGACTAATTATTTTAAATACTTTCCGTTTTTTCTGACTTGCTTTTATAAGTATCTTGAGTCAGATAGCGGATACGAGATTTCAGAAATTCAGCGACTCCATAAATTTCATCAAGACTGTCTATATTGGTGGTTGCTTCTTTACCAGTTTCGACGTTATCGGGAATACTGATTGATTTCTTGCCAGTTTTTTCATGGAAGCGCAGACGACAGACTGTTTTGGTTACTTTTCCATCTAAGTTGATACCAAAATAACTTCTAGTGTCTTTGAATTGAATGCGTGCGGTATTGATTTCTTCCCGTAGAATTGATTTAATAATGTAAAATCCTTCCAATTCTTCGGGGGTCGTATTAATTTTATCTTCCCCTGTTTCTTCTGGTGGAGTATCTTCTGCTGCTGGTGTATCAGGAGGATTTGGTTCGGGTTCTTTTCCTAAAACTTCCTCAAATTTTTCTTTGATGATATCATTGATATACTCTTTGAGAGAACGCTTAATAATTTCTTTGAATTTTTCGACAACCGATGCAGTTCTCACCCCAGAATACACATGACTAACAAAAAACTTAACAAATTCGGGGGAAGGATCATTTAATTGCTGGGCAATCACTTTTTTAACTTCTTTTGTGTGCAATAAATTGCGAGCAACCTCTTCTAGTTCGTCAGAATTAAAGCTAGATTTAGAAAATCGTTTTAATTCGTTAACAGAAGAGTCGTCAAAGTCGAGAATGTTAAACTCAAAAAATGGCTTATCGTCCATGATATTATCCTTGACGATATCCGTATAAAACCGATAGATAATCCCATTAGTTAAAACTCCAAAGTTAGCTCCAGTTGCGTTAAAATATCGATGCAGTTGGGAACTATGTTTAGGATGCTCAAGATTTTGATGACAGCTTTTACATTCCATCAAAATAATCGGTTGATTGTCCAAACAAATAGCATAATCTACTTTTTCTCCTTTTAATCCAGTTAAATCTGCACTATATTCGGGGTGAACTTCCATGGGATTGAATACATCGTAACCCCATGCTTGCAAAAAAGGCATAATAAAAGCTGTTTTGGTTGCCTGTTCGTTTTGGATTTGAGAACGAGAGGTTTCAACTTTTTGAGCAATTGCTTTGAGTTTATCGATTTCCATGATAGCCTCATTATCTAGGATGTGTGGGTTCTCAGCCTAACCATAATTTAACCTTTTTTTTACCTCATGGTCAAGCATTTTTTACTGTCATCATTATTAATTCACAAATATTTACACTAATCCCGTCCCGTTCATATCGGCTCTCTTAGGTTTGGTGGGTAAAATGTATTCTAAGATACAGTCCTGCTGGCGCGGGAGTGAAAGGAACCACAGAGACACAGAGGACACAAAGATCGATCCTATGTAAGTTAAACTTATCACACAGAACCTAGAAGAGCCTCATATCTTTTGTGCTATCATTTCTAGGGACGGGTTATTTTTAATAATGTCCCCATTTGATCAAAGACAATGCTTGCTTTAGAACAGCTTTATGAACGGGAGTACGACCGCTGGTTAAGCGAGACGATCAAGTTATTAAAAAATCGTCAGTTAGATCAGTTAGATTACGAACATTTAATCGAGGAGTTGACAGCTTTGGGACGAAGCGAAAAAACTGCTGTTAAAAGTTTAAGTTTACAAATAATAATCCATCTGTTACTCTATCAATTTTGGACGACGGAAAGAACAATAAATAGTAATCATTGGGCGGCAGAGATTATCACTTTTCGAGTACAATTAGAAGATAAGCTCACCACCGATTTAAGCAAATTTCTAGAACTAGAGTTAGAAAATATCTATGAAAACGCTCGCTTAATTGCCGAAAAAAAGACAGGATTAAAAAATTTACCGATAATTTGTCCCTACTCTCTGAGACAAATTCTTGAGAAACAGTGGTTTCCCGATACAGATAATCAATAAACTCTCAAAAATATGGAATCTCACAACAGTGAACCGATTATAATTGCCGAAGCTGTGGAAAAATGGTACGATAACCGCTTTCATGCTTTGCGGGGAGTCAATCTCACCGTTAATAAACAGGAAGTTGTCGTGATTATGGGTCCGTCCGGTTCAGGAAAATCCACCTTTATTCGCACTTTTAACGGGTTGGAATCCTATCAAAAAGGTCGCATTATTATTGACGGGATAACTGTGTCCCACAACCTGAAAAATATCGAGGCAATCCGTCAGGAAGTCGGGATGGTTTTTCAACAATTTAACCTCTTTCCCCATCTGACGGTATTAGATAATGTCACCCTCGGGCCGATGTGGGTGCGCGGTTGGAAAAAAGCGCAAGCGGAGGAAATAGCGACAAAACTCCTCGAAAAAGTTGGTATTCTCGAACAAGCGCTTAAATATCCCCCTCAGTTATCGGGAGGACAACAGCAGCGGGTGGCGATCGTTCGCGCTTTGGCCATGCAGCCGAAGGTGATGTTATTCGATGAACCCACCTCAGCTTTAGACCCAGAAATGGTGCGAGAAGTCTTGGAAACGATGCAAAGTTTAGCCAAATCGGGGATGACCATGGTTTGTGTCACCCACGAGGTAGGATTCGCGCGAGAAGTGGCCGATCGAGTGGTATTTATGGATCAGGGTTTAATTTTGGAAATTGCTCCCCCAGCAGAATTTTTTAATCATCCCCAATCCGATCGAACTCAGCAATTTTTAGCAAAAATTCTTTGATTTTCCATGACTTGATGAGGCTGCATCTCAATTTTGTCGAAATATCTATATTAGATTTGGGCGCACGCGATGCGCCCCTACCATTGGTGCGATAATATTATTGTAGGGGCGAATTGCATTCGCCCTCTTTGAATAACTTCTGCTGCTCACCATAAGTAAGAGAAAGTCACATATAGGAGATGCAGCCCTTGATCATTAAACCATCTCTTTTTCTTCTTCTACCTCCACTAAAAGGGGAACGAGATTTTCATTTAAACGACCGGCTCGAATTAATTCTGCATAGGTATTAGCTTCGATATCGAGTAAAGTATCTTGAAATTGTTCGGCCACCACATCTTTTAATTGTGGGTGTTCCTGTAGTAATTTTTGCAACTGATCCCCCAGGGACTTTAATTGTCCTTCCACCAGAGTTTTTTTATAGCGATAAAATTCGGGATCGATATCGGGAAAACGTTCTGGTTGTTGCAGATAATTAGACACCCTAGTTAAGGCAATTTGACGAGCAATTAAGGCCGAATATTCGGTGCGAATCGGTTGATCACCGATAAGATTGAGGGCATTTAACAGCCATTGTATAGATAATCCTTGCACCAATAAAGTAAATAAAACCACCCCAAAAACCACGTCAATAATTTCTTGACGGTAGGGGATAGACGTGGGAACACTTAACGCTAGGGCGATCGAAACCGATCCGCGCAATCCTCCCCACCATAACACCGTTCTTTCCTTGAAACTGATCCTATTACCCGTAATTAGGTTACTAATTCCCCCTAGTCCAAAAATTGAGAACAGACGGGAAACCACCATAGCAGCGATCGCTATTAAAATCCCGGTTAAGTGACTACCAAGACTCTCAAAACGGGTTTGATCGCCGATCAGTAAAAAGATGATGGAATTGACAAAAAAGGCGATAAATTCCCAAAATTCGCTAACTACCAAGCGCGTGCGGGGACTCATACCAATGCGCGAACCGAGATTACCGAGAATAATCCCGACAATTACCACCCCAATCACACCGGATCCGCCTAATTTTTCCGTGACGAGATAGGTTCCGTATGCAGAAACTAGAGTCAGAGACTGTTCCACAAAAGGCAGATCAAAGCGTTGGGTAAGGTAGGAAATGCCGAAACCGATCACGCAACCCACACCGATGCCAATCCCCACAAAGGTGCAGAAACGAGCGATCGTCACGGGGACGGAAAAGGTATCGACTCCCAAGGGAATACCCACCAAGAGGACGAAAGCGACCACAGCGACCCCATCATTAAAGAGACTTTCCCCTTCCATCAGGATCGTCAGTTTTTTACTGGCCCCCAATTCTTTAAATAGGGCAATCACAGAGACGGGATCGGTGGCAGCTAGGGCAGCACCCAACAGAAACGCGATCGATAGGGGTAAATTAGCAAAGATATGTAGGGGATAGGCGACTCCCAAAACGGAGATAATCACCCCGATAACGGCAAAAAGGACGATAGTAACCCAATATTCCTTTAATTTAGCCCAAGGAATATTCCAAGCGGCTTCAAAAAGGAGGGGAGGCAGAAAAATTTCCAGAATTAATTCCGGGGAAAGATTAACTAGACGCAAATCTAAAAAAGCTAAACCCATACCGACAATAACTAACAGCAGGGTGTAGGGAATTTTGCGGAGGAAGGCAACGGTTCTCGATAAAGTGGCGACACTCAAGGAAATGGTCAAAACTAGCAGGAATTGCTCTAAATTATGAGCGATCGCCTCGTTAGCAGTAGATTCTAGGGTCATTAGTTATCAGAGATGGGTGTGGGGTGTGGGGTGTGGGGTGTGGGGAGGTGGGGTGATGGGGAAGTGGGGTGATGGGGAAGTGGGGTGATGGGGAAAGTGGGGAGACCACTTCGTGCGCGTTGCGGGGGGAAAGTGGGGAGGTGGGGGAATTTCAACTAATACCCTAAAACCCCAAAACCCCAAAACCCCAAAACCCCAAAATCTAACACCCTAGTCATTCGGGGACTGAGGAGAGATTTTCAAGGAGGAAATGGCCCCTTCTTCTATGGGGGTTTCTAATGTATTCCTTTCCCCACCCAGAGAGGGAGTTTTACTATTGCCAGAACCGCCATCTTTGGGGGGTTTCGAGGAGAGGAATCGGGCCTCGAACTGTTTGATCAGCACATACAAAACCGGGACGAGAAATAAACTCAACACCGTGGAAATCAGATAACCGCCTAAGATTGCAGTTCCCAGGGACCAACGACTCATCGCTCCGGCGCCGGAAGCGATAACCAAGGGCAAGAAACCGACTAAACCGGAAATAGCCGTCATCAGAATCGGTCTTAAGCGTTCCGTCGAGGCCCGGGCTGCCGCCTCGGGAATACTTAAACCCAAAGTACGGGACTGGTTAGCGAATTCCACGATTAAAATCGCATTTTTGGCCGCTAAACCGATCAACATGACCAAAGCCACCTGAGCATAGATATTATTATTCACCGTCGGGAAGAGACTACCCACTTGTAGGAAATTCGCCCGCAACAGTATGGCCCCCATGGCACCCAGGATCGCTAGGGGAACGGTAATCATGATGATAATCGGGTCAATGTAGCTTTCGTACTGGGCTGCGAGGACAAGGAAAACCACGATAAAGGCTAATCCGAAGATCACTGGGGCAGCCCCGGCGGAAGTTTTTTCTTGGAAAGCTGTACCCGTCCAAGCGTAACCGAAACCGGGCTGCAGGACTTTCCGACAGACATCTTCCATCACTGCGATCGCCTGTCCCGTACTAAAACCGGGAGCGGGATTACCCTGAACGTTAATCGAGGGATAGAGGTTAAAGTTAGTGATAATCGGTGGATAGGTGAAGCGTTTGACGCTAACTAAACCCGATAGGGGAATATTGGCCCCGGTACGGGAACGGACGTAAAGACGGTTAATATCTTCGGGATTAGAACGATAATCCGCTTCTGCTTGGGCAAAGACTCGATACAAGCGATCGCCTAAGACGAATTGGTTAACGAAGTTGGAACCGAGATAGGTTTGCAGGGTTCCGAAAACGGCCTGCATATCGACGTTTTGCGCCTGTAGCTGGTTGCGATTGATGGAAAGTTCCAGCATCGGCGTGTCGGTGGTAAATTGGGTGAAAATTCCCGATAATTCCGGTCTTTTTCGGGCCTCGGCCATGACGTTATTAGCGTTGGCAATCAAAGCGTCCATGGGGAAAGAAGCGCGGTTTTGGATAAATAACTCGAAACCGCCGGTAGAACTTAATCCATCCACAGGGGGCGCATTAACGGCGAAAGCGCGAGCATCTCGGACTTTAGTGGCTAATTGTTGGTTAATTTTCCTAAGAATGCCGAAAACTGACTTATCTTCCCCAGTCCGTTCCGACCATTCTTTTAACTTGACAAAAAATAGCCCTTGGTTGCTGCCACTTCCGGCAAAACTAAAGCCCGCCATACCGACAAAGTGTTCCACTTCTTCGATACCGGCGAGAATTTCTTCGTTAATCTGACGGATAACCCGGTCGGTGTAGCGCAGGGAAACCCCGGGGGGTGCTTGCACCAAAACGAAGGCATAACCTTGGTCTTCTTCGGGGATAAAACCCTGGGGAGTGGTGTTGTAACTCCAAGCTGTGAGAAAGAGGGCGGCGATAAAGAAGGGTAAGACCAGAAAGCGAACTCGGATCAGAAATTCGATCGAGCGTCGATAACCTTCTTTAACTGCGTTGAAACCCCGATTAAAGCCCTCGAAAAACAGTCCCAAGGGTCCGCGGGTGCCTTGGGGCGGTTTCATGATAATCGCCGACATGGTGGGGGAAAAACTGAGGGCGTTAAAGGTGGAGATCAGAATTGAAGCGGAGATGATGACGGCAAATTGTCGATAAACGATCCCCACCGTACCCGGGAAGAAGGTGACGGGAATAAAAACCGCAAATAGTACAAGAGAACTGGCAATTACCGCCGAGGTTAACTCCCCCATGGCATCAAGGGCAGCTTGAAATGGCCGCATTCCCTGTCGTAATTTTTCCGATACCGCCTCTACAACCACGATCCCGTCGTCCACCACTAACCCGGTGGCTAGAATGACGGCAAACAAGGAGAGATTATTGAGAGAATAGCCTAAAGCGAGGGCGACGGCCATGGTTCCGATCAAAGATACGGGAATAGCGATCGCCGGAATGATCGTGGTGCGCCAATCCTGAAGGAAGATAAAAATGACTAGAATAACCAGTAAAATCGCCTCCACCAGAGTGCCAACGGCTTCTTCCAGGGAGGCGGCGACAAAGGCGGTATTATCGAGGGTAATGGCGATATTTAACCCCGGGGGGAAACTTGGTTCTAGTTCCGCCATTTTCTCTTTTACCAGTTTGGCAGTATTCCAAGCGTTGGAACCGGGCAACTGATAGACGATATAGACAACGGCGGGGGATTTGTCGAAATAGGCGGCGGTACTGTAGTTTTCGGCTCCGATTTCTGCCCGTCCCACGTCTTTAATTCGGATTAAATCGCCATTTTCCCCGACTTTGACGACAATATTTTCCGCTTCCTCCCCGGTGGCAACCCTACCAACGGCGCGAATGGCGATCTGGAATTCCTGATCTTCGGGACTAGGATCACCGCCAATTGTCCCCGCACCCACCTGAATATTCTGTTCTCGGATTGCTTGTACTACTTCGTCCGCCGATACACCCCTAGCGGCTAAAGCATCGGGATTAAGCCAAAAACGCAGGGCGTATTCCCTCTCCCCGATGATGGTTGTACTACCAACCCCCTCGATCCGGCGAATCTCGGCATCGATGACTCGATCAACAAAGTTACTTAAAAAGACCGTATCGTAGGGATAATTGCCCTTTTCGTCCGGTTTGGCGGAAATCCCGTAGGCAAGGGTAACGCTGGGGGATTGGGTATTGGTTGTCACCCCCTGCCGGTTCACTTCTTCCGGTAAACTAGCGGCCGCGGTACTGACACGGTTTTGTACCAAGACTTGGGCAATGTTACGATCCATTTCCACCGGGAAAAAGACATTCACCGTACTTTGTCCGGTGTTGGTACTCTGGGACTGCATATAAACAATCTGTTCTGTCCCGTTAATCTGGCGATCGAGTACCGTGGTAACGTTATCCTGTACGGTTTTGGCATCGGTTCCCAAATAGTTGGCATTTACCGCTACCTGAATAAATGCCAACTGGGGCAGTTTTTCTAGGGGTAAAAAGGGAATAGCGATCGCCCCGATCAAAACGATTAAAATCGAGCAAACTGTGGTCAGAACGGGTCTTTTAATGAAAGTATCGGCAATACTAAGGATCATAGGGCGTTACTGGTTCATTTTTTCTAGGATAGTTGCGGCGGTGGGAGATTTACGGGTCAGATAATTAAATATTAATAGTTTAAAGATGGTATCTAGGATAACGGGAACCGTGGCCACAAACAAGCTAATAAATGTAATATTCTCGCGCCAACCAAAGTGCCGGAACAAAGTTTCTAGGATTACCGTCCAACCCTCCGCCGAGTGAAACCCAACAAATATATCGGTAAAGAGAATAAAGATAAAGGCTTTGGTTATATCATTTAAGCTGAGAAAATAACGACTAACATAAGCTCGCGTAATCGCCAATTGTTGACGACCAAAAATTAGGATCGCAATAAAGGCTATTAATCCCGTGAGATCCGATAGTAAGTTTTTCCAACCATCTTGACTTTCATAACCCGCTTCTCTGAATAATTCCTCCACCTGTTCCCGAAAGGTTTCTTCTGATTCATTCCCTACTTTTGCTACCCCTAAAACCTGCTTGATTTCTTTAATTTCTTGAAGTCGAGCAAATTCCCTGAGATATTTTTCGCCAATTTCCTGAGAAATATAAACTTCTGATATTTTCGCTCTATCCACACCCAAATAGTTTAAGACAGGGCTAAAAATAAAGTTTCTACTGATAACCTGTACCGAGAGAGGAACTAAAATAATAATCAGGATAAAACGGATAGCGATGCGCTGCTGTTGTCGCAGGGTACGGAGTTGTTTGATGACAGTTTGTTCGTATTCGGGGGTTAATTCTTGCTGGAAGTTAAAAAATTTATTACTGGTTGCAGGAGAAATTATCTGGTTATCTTTATCCCTGGGTTTATCACTGGTGAGATTGGTATTAGGCAGATTTGGGGTTTGATTATTCGGTAATGGGGGCAGCAATTCCCCTACATCTAGGCGATATTTACCGATAATATCCTCGATCGCCTTTAAAGTCTCTAGGATGTTATTATTTTCTGGGCTAGTTTGCGGATTAAAAAAATTAGCCAGACGCACTTGAGTTAAATCGAGACGTATCTGGAACAATTCTCGCTCTAGGGTACTTTGAAAGTAATCATAAACACTTTTTCCTCCCACGGCAGCCGGGGAAATTTTTTGTCCCCCAAAATGTTTATCTTCGATCGCTTTAATTTTCAGCGCTCTCTGATAAGCTGATTCTAGGGCTACTAAAGAGCGTTTTTCTACCCATTGATTAACTCGATTCCAAGGCACGGCTATAATCCTCGCTTTTCTGTTATCACAATCACCACGATAAGCTATCAGCGTTGGCTAGATCTCAATTTTGGATAAATATCCATAATATTACATTTTGAGCGCAGGTGATGCACTCCCACCATTGAGGAAATGATATTATTGTAGGGGCGAATTGCCTTCGCCCTCTTTTACAGCGTTTCTCATCAAAATAAAGTGTAATCTAATTTGTTATCGACCACCGATGACTGACTCCCTAAAACGAAAACCTCCTAGCTCTCCATTAAGATAACTGATCTAATTAGGGTCTGCTGAAAAAGTTTTTCCTGGGGGTTAGGAGTCAGGAGTCAGGAGTCAAGAGTCAGTAGCCGGTCGTTTCGGGCTTTGTTGCCCTTGTTTTTTGTACCAATTTATGTACTATAAAAAGGATAATGCAAGGTTTTTGAAAGTCCCAATCCTATTTTCGCAGCATGAACATCGGACTTTAACAGGTCAAAAGCCTTATTTTCAAAGGGTTTTACCATTATTCAGCAAGTCCTAATTAAACTTAGCAATAACTTTTAGATATTGAATGTTCCTCGACAAATACACTATAGTTACTTTGAAAGATTTCAGGGGTAAATCTATTAGCCTGTTGCCGACAACTTTCTGGAGCAATTATATCACCGTGATCGACAAAATATTTAACCGCTTCCAGCAAAGATTGGGGATTTTGTTCCCCAAAAAGTAATCCTGTTCCCTGGGGAGAATTTTCCCGCAGATCCCGCACGGTTTCTAAAGCACCTCCGGCAGCAAATGCAATCACGGGAGTACCACAAGCTTGCGCTTCCACTAAAGCAATACCAAAATCCTCACAGGCAGCATAAATAAACGCTTTTGCTTTCGACATATATTCTGCTACCATTCGATCAGAAACCGCACCTAAAATCTGAATATTATCCTTAGCTAACTGTCGAATTAAAGCCATCTGTGGACCATCTCCAATAACCACTAGGGGGAATCCCAATTGATTAAATGCCTCCACAATTAAAGGGACTTTTTTATAACTAACCAAACGAGATACGACTAAATAAAAATCTTCTTTTTTCTCTTGGTAGGGAAAACGCTCGATTTGTACGGGAGGATAAATAACTTTTGCCTCCCGTCGATAACAGCGCCAAATTCGTCTAGCGGTGTGGTGGGAATTAGCTAGAAAATAGTCCACACGATTAGCAGAAATCACATCCCACTGACGCAAACCATGCAAGAGATAACGGGTGAAAATACCGGGTAATCCCTGTCCTAACTTACTATTAGCCAGATAGTCAAAAGTTAAATCCCAAGCATAACGCATCGGACTGTGACAGTAACAAATGTGAACCTGATCCGGTCGAATTAAAACCCCTTTAGCCACACAATGGGAGGAGGATAAAACTACATCATAATCCTCTAAATTTAACTGCTCGATCGCTAGGGGAAGAAAAGGTAAGTATTTTTGGACGCCATTTCTCGCTTTCGGGAAATTTTGCAGAAAAGTTGTCCCGATCGAGCGACCATAGAGATAACTAGCGGGATTAGTGGACTCAAAATCGATCAAAGCGTATAAATCCGCCTCTAGACATTGTAAAATCTCCTTAACCACTAATTCCGATCCCCCCGTCGCTTTTGGGGTTAACCACTCGTGAACCAGAGCGTACTTCATAGGATAATCAATAATCTCAGCCGTAATTATAGCAGTAAGGGATCGGCAGTTTAAAAGTTCGCTTTCTGGCTTTCTCTTCGCCAAAATTACCAACACATATCCGATCACGGTAGAAACCCCTAGGAAGAAATTATTAAATTTTTCAAGAAAAATTGCAAAGTTTAGTAAAAATTACTAGCAAGATCAGATGGTCGACTCTATACTATAATGGGGATCAAGGAAAAAATAGGTTTAAACCGATTGGGATCAAGAAAAACTAGCTTTACATACAGAAGATAACTAATTAATGAGGTTTGCTATGATCACCCTGCAACAAGTACGCTGTCCTAATTGTGGAAATTTTGCCGAAAGACAGCATATTTTAGAACACCATCTCGTTAGCACCGCCTGTTCTCACTGTGATTATCTGTTAGTTAGTTGCAGTCTCACAGGAAATGTACTAGAGTGCTATGCACCCGGTATTGGTTTAAGAAATTAACACTGCCCCCTAGCCAGATCGAAAATGTCTTGTCAAAATAGAGTGGAGAAGACAAAATCAAGGAGCTAAGTAGCTATGGGGGGTAATTTCTTCAAGGGAGCGATCGCCCTGGGGGTAATAGCGGGGATTATGGGATTTACCAATCCCCCCCAAGAACTTTACAGCGAATACGCCGCCGAAAAACTCCTCGCTCATGCCGACAAAATCGCTTGCGAGAAAATCAGTCTCTGTGGCTCGATCGATTCTTTGCCGGTGGCAGCCAGAAATGTGATCAAAAATCAAATCTTAAAACCAGCGATCGAAACCTCTAGTCAACGGCAAAATCTAGGTGTGTTCAGTATCTACACCACAGAAGTACCAGGGGTAGCTAAAATTAGAACTCTTGGCGCTTTTGGGCATTTCTTGACTTTCTCGGAGACTTAGGTGAGATTACTGCCAGTTTAACGGCTACCAGCTTAATAATGAGTTAAGATGATCGTGTTAACCCGCGATTTGAGCGATAGAGTAGTCAAGAATACAGATTAATCCTGCCTAACCGTGTCTAATTTTCTGCCTAGTCTCCGAGAAGCGATCGCCCGTTGGTGGTCTGAATTCACTCTCCAAACTAAATTAATGGCCGCGGCTACTTTAGCCGTTTCTTTGTTGATGAGTGGTTTAACCTTTTGGGCGGTTAACACGATCCAGCAGGATGTCCGTCTCAATGATACCCGTTTTGGCCGGGATTTAGGGCTGTTATTAGCCGCTAATGTCTCCCCTCTGATTGCTGAGGACAATTTAACCGATTTAGCCCGTTTTTCAGCCCGTTTTTATAGTAGTACCTCCAGTGTTCGTTATTTGATCTACGCTAACGAGGAGGGTCAAATATTTTTCGGCATTCCCTATTCTACCGCCGAAGTTAAAAATTCCCTGACGATCGAGCGTCGCATTCAATTACCGGAAAATTATGGCGAAAATGGGGAAACTCCCCTCGTCCGTCAGCATAAAACCCCCGACGGTGAAGTAACCGATGTCTTTGTTCCCTTGAATCATGAAGGCAAATATTTGGGAGTATTGGCGATCGGGATCAATCCTAACGCTATTGTGGTGGCTTCTTCTAATCTAACTCGTGATGTTACTATTGCCGTTTTTGTCTCGATTTGGGCTATGGTGATTCTCGGTGCAGTTTTTAATGCTTTAACTATCACCAAACCAATCAAGGAGTTATTAGTCGGGGTCAAAAATATTGCAGCGGGAAATTTTAAGCAGCGCGTTGATTTACCCCTGGGAGGAGAGTTAGGGGAATTAATTCTCAGTTTTAATGAAATGGCGGAAAAGTTAGAACGATACGAAGAACAAAATATCGAAGAAATGACCGCCGAAAAAGCCAAACTAGATACGTTAATGTCCACTATTGCTGATGGAGCAATTCTCTTAGATACTAACTTTCAATTATTATTAATTAATCCAGCGGCTCGGGAAATATTTGGCTGGGAAGATCAGGAAATTATCGGTCAAAATGTTCTACATCTTTTTCCTTCGGAGTTAACGGTTAAACTAACTAAACCTCTCTATCAAATTGCGGCAGGAGAAACCCTCCAACCAGAAGAATCCGCTAATCAAAATCAGAAAAATGCTCTTATTGATCAGGAAAATAATAACTATTCCCCGGCGGAATTTAGATTATCTTTAACTCACCCGAAACCCTGCACAATTCGCATTTTGTTAACTCAGGTATTCGATCAATATCGGGAGAATGTCCGGGGAATTGCTATGACGCTACAGGATATTACCAGAGAAACAGAATTAAATGAGGCAAAAAGTCAATTTATTAGCAATGTTTCCCATGAGTTAAGAACCCCTTTATTTAACATCAAATCTTTTATTGAAACCCTGACAGAATTTGGTGAGGATCTCAGCGATACAGAAAAAAGAGAGTTTTTAGAAACCGCCAACCATGAAACCGATCGCTTAACTCGTTTGGTTAATGATGTTCTCGATCTTTCTCGGTTAGAATCCTCCCGTAACTATAACTTAGACGCGCTCGATATCGGACAATTAATCGAACAAACCCTAAGAACCTATCAACTCAATGCTAGGGATAAAGGACTAGAATTAAGCTCGGAAATTGAAGCCAATTTACTACCAATTTTAGGCCATTATGATCTACTTTTACAGGTATTAACTAATCTAGTCGGTAACTCCCTAAAATTTACTCCTGCTGGCGGTAAAGTGGTGATTCGTGCCTATAAAATCAGCAAAGATAATCCCCAAGAAACTCTCAAAATTCGCGTGGAAGTATCCGATACTGGTATTGGCATTGATGCCGAGGATCAAAGTGCCATATTCGATCGCTTCTATCGGGTAGAAAATCGCGTTCATACCCTAGAAGGGACGGGATTAGGATTATCAATCGTCAAAAATATTATCGAAAAACACTATAGTCAAATTCATTTGATTAGTGAAGTGGGAATTGGCACAACTTTCTGGTTCGATCTAGATCTATATCAAGGCTCGATCGCCAGCAAGAAAATTAACGACGTGAGTTTATAAAAGCCAAAGCAATACTGCCCAAAATCAGGGTTAATAATAGCAATAATCCCTTATTTCTGAGACACCAATTTTTAAAAACCCTAGGGAGAGGGAGAGGAGGAATTTTTTCGGCTATTATTTGGCTATTTTTGTATAAAGTGCAGCTGGTAGCGTAGGGACGTTGGGGAAAATTACAGCTATCATCGCCATGGTAGAGACAAGTTTCGCACAAAAACTTGCCAGTGACAGCTTGATGCAGGGTCATGCCGGGATGACCATAAGCCTTTAAAATATTAGAACAGTAGGGACATTGTAAGGCCTGACTATCGACCTTGTGTTGACAACGAGGACAGGCAATCATAATCGCTTTTCCCTTTGAGGATTGTCATTGCTGATAATCATAGACTATAAGTAGTTGAGTGTTAAAAACTGTCAGATACCCCCCTTATCAAGGGTAGATCCCCCCGCCTATCGGCACCCCCCTTATCAAGGGGGGCAGGGGGGATCGAACTCAAAATCTATTTAGCAAAACCCCCGGGCTTTTTCCGGTTATCTCACTAAATAGCTGCGCCATTGGGAGGCAACTTCTTCCAGTAAACGCCAAGTTTTCCCCTCGATCTGTCTTTGTAAATAAAGATCAAAATTGTTGTGTTGTTTGGTATCTTTTTGATGGGGCAATTGTAGAGTTAGATCGTAATCTCCCTGCAAGTGATAAGCGGGCAAATTGCCCACATAAATCGGTTCCAGACTGGTGACATTAATTTTAGCAATTTTTACCGGCGGCTGATCGATCTGTAAAGATTGACTAAGGCGATCGGATGTGTGACGAAATTGTAATAAAAGGGCTTTGGCGACGATTTCCCCGTCGGGGGCAAATTCTTGCGGGGGAGTGACACTACCACAAGCAGTCAGGAAGACAAGGAAAATACTGGTTAAAAAACCGAGAAAACGGCGCATAGAATGATATTTTGAAAAAGAATGGCAGCGAGTTAAGAAAGATTATGACTCAACCAAATGAGCGAGAGAATTTCAGCCAAGCAGAAACGGTGGTCCGACTACAAGAGGCGATCGAGCAGTTAAATTCGATCGTTTCCCAACTTAACACGGGAACGGGGATAGTGTTACCCCCAAAAGTTGCTGTTGATAATCTTCTTAACTCAACGCAACAGTTAGCCGCTGCTTTAAAACCAGACGAATTCGCAGAAGTTGAGCAAAGTTTAACCCCAGATTCTCCCATCGAAGCAGCGGAGGGAATTGACGATATTTTACCAGATTTCGAGCAGGTGGAAGGGTGGTGGACCGCGATTTTGAACAAAATCCGCCGACTTTTGCCCGGGGGAATTGGCGAAAAAATTCCCGATTGGTTAATCACCGGCTTGTTAACAGGAAGTTTAGTCACTATCCTCTTAGTAGCCGTGATCAGTTTACCGAAAAATCCGGCGGAAATTGCCGAAAATATGCCTGAAGTTATCCCTAGTCCTTCACCGGCAGCCGGGGAAATTATCGCAACTCCCCCAGAATTAATCGCACCAGAGGCACCGATTCCCGTCCCGATTACTAAAGCAAAACCGCGATTAACTCCCGAACAAAGTTTAGTCGCAGCTATTCAAGAGGAAATTACCGATTTAACTACTCGTTATCCCGCCGGGATTATTTCTACCGTAGAAGCGGACTTTTTGGCTAGTCGTCTAGTAGTGATTTTGGGCGATAATTGGTATAGTCTCGAGGCATCACAACAGGATAAATTGGCTAATTCGGTTTTTCAACGTTGCCAAAGTCTCGATTTTCGCCGCTTGGAAATGAAGGATAACGAAGGAATTCTCCTCGCTAGAAGTCCCGTTGTCGGCGATCGAGTGGTGATTGTCAATCGCACTCAACCCACCGCTGCTATCTCCCCTGGTGAGTAGTTTTCAGCGCGGGGGGAGGGAGTTTCAAGGCAGCCTCAACAATTTTCGCCAACCAGTCTGCTTTTTCCCCTCGCTGGTTAGATATCTGAATATACACAAAGATTAGTGATCCCTGACTTAACAGTGCTATAATTAGCTAGGTAAAATTTTGTAACGATTCTTAATCTTGAACCTACCCGATAGTCAATGCTTCCCCCCGCCCCAGGTGGACGCGGCAATTTTGGTGCGAGAAAAATTGCTCCGATCCGACCCAACTGCCTTAAACTTTTCTAGGGTTCCCCTAACCGCCAAAATTTTGCCCTAACTACCCGGAATTAAGAGATTTCAGATTATACCATGAACTCTGTTATTCGTCAACAGCGAGCGCTGATCACCGGAGCCAGCAGCGGCATCGGCAAAGAAACCGCCCTCGCTTTCGCCAAGGCGGGAATTAATCTGGTTTTAATCGGTCGCAATCAGCAAAAATTGGCAACCGTGGCGGCAATGGCGGCAGATTTAGGCGTATCAGCCCAAGCTTACCCCTTAGATTTGGCAGATATCCCGGAAGTAGCTCCTAGTATCGCTAAAATCGCCCAAGAATCCGGACCGATCGATATCCTGATCAATAATGCTGGCATGGGTTACACAAATCCCTTAGCTGACACACCTTTGTCAGACTGGCAGCGGGTGATCGACCTGAATTTAACCAGTGTTTACCAGTGTGTGCAGGGGATTTTACCTGCCATGCGTCAACAGGGAGGAGGCACGATTATTAACGTTTCCTCGATCGCCGCCGATAATTTTTTTCCTGATTGGGGGGCCTATAGTGTCAGCAAAGCTGCATTAGTGGTATTTTCTCGCATTCTAGCGCTCGAGGAGCGGGCCAACGCCATTCGCGTCACGATTATCACCCCCGGTGCTGTCAATACTCCCATCTGGGACAGCGATAGCGTCAAAGCAGATTTCGATCGCTCGGCCATGTTAACCCCGGATATCGTCGCGCAGGCCATTCTGCAAGCGGTGTTACTGCCCAAACAGGCCGTAGTGGAAACGATGACCATTATGCCCAGTGCGGGGGCATTATAACCCGAAATACTTCTATTTATCAATCAATTCGCCTACAGGCCTCTTCATTATGACCATAGCTTCTTCTAACGGTTTAAACGGTAATTTAACCGACGCTATCCAAGCACGCGTGACCACTCGCCCCGATCGCAACACCCACAATGGCAAAACCGCTCAAATTCATCCAACTTCCGACGAAAACAAAGAACAGATGATGGATGCGGTCAGAAATATCCTGATCTCGGTGGGAGAAGATCCCGAAAGAGAAGGTTTATTAAAAACCCCCAAACGGGTGGCCGAAGCGATGCAGTTTCTCACCCAAGGCTATCAACAATCCCTAGAAACCCTCGTTAATGGTGCGATCTTCGATGAAGGTCATAATGAGATGGTATTAGTGCGCGATATTGACTTCTTTAGTCTCTGTGAACATCATATGTTACCCTTCATGGGGCGGGCCCACGTTGCCTATATTCCTAACCAAAAGGTGGTCGGATTAAGTAAATTGGCTCGCATTGTGGAAATGTACTCCCGTCGTTTACAGGTCCAAGAGCGCCTCACCCGTCAGATTGCCGAAGCGATTCAAGAAATTCTCGACCCCCAAGGGGTTGCAGTCGTCATGGAAGCAACCCATATGTGCATGGTGATGCGCGGGGTGCAGAAACCAGGATCCTGGACTGTCACCAGCGCCATGTTAGGAGTCTTCCAAGACGAGCAGAAAACCCGCGAGGAGTATCTTAACCTGATCCGTCATAAACCTAATTTCTTCTAGTCAGGGAGATGGGGAAATGGGGAAATGGGGAAATGGGGGAATGGGGAAATGGGGGAATGGGGAAATGGGGAAATGGGGAAATGGGGAAATGGGGAAATTTCAACTAAAACCCCAAAACCCTAAAACCCCAAAACCCCAACACCCTAAAACCCCAAAACCCCAAAACCCCAACACCCAAAACCTTCTAACTGATCACTGATAACTGATCACTGATCACTGAATTTTTGCAGTCGCTCTAACAAGAGGGCGACTTTTTTCAGGTCTTTATCACCAGGCGATCGCTCAACGCCGCTAGACACATCAATGCCATTGGGGTGCAGCTGGGTTAAAGCTTCACTAATATTATCGGGGTTGAGTCCTCCGGCGAGAAACCAGGGCAAGGGGGGCAAAAAACTGGCTAAGGCTTGCCAGTCTAAGGTATGTCCCGTACCGCCGAGCAATTGGGGATGGTAGGCATCTAAAAGTAAAGTATCGACGCTATTAAAGTAAATTGCCGACTTTTCCCAACTTTCTCTGTCTTTGATCCGCAAAGCCTTGATAATTTCCCGGTCGGGTAATAATTGCCGCAACCTTTGGCAATATTCGGTAGATTCTTTACCATGTAACTGCACACTTGTCAAGGGGGTTTTAACAATTATTTGCTGAATAATTTCGGGTTGCTCGTCGGCAAAAACCCCGATAAAATCAATTTTGTCGGGTATTGCGGCGGTAATAGCGTTAATTTGCTCGATGTTGACGTAACGAGGCGAACTCGGTACGAGGATAAAACCTAAAGCCGTAGCTCCTAAATTAGCGATCGCTTGTCCCTGGTCTGGTTGGGTAATGCCGCAAATTTTAATTCGCATTTAATCTTATTCGCAAAACGTTACAAAAACTGTTAAGTATTCAAACAAAAAGCAGTTTCGGGTCAAGAGCTTTTTATAATGCCCTGTGGTTAACAAAATCTTATCAAGACTGGAGCGCCAATGATCCCTTCCACCTTACTTTTAGCCACCGCTCAAACCATTCCCTGGAATTTATCCGTCGGCATTACCATGACCTTAGCTAACCTAGTAGCCTTCGTTATCGGTTATTTTGCCATCCAAAATACCGGGGCCGGCCCTGCTTTACCCTTGCCGCAGTTAGCCTCGAAAAAAAGCTTCGGTCTGCCAGAATTATTGGCTACCATGAGTTTTGGCCATATTCTCGGTGCGGGACTGGTTCTCGGTCTTTCTAACGCGGGCATTCTCTAATCAGTAATCAGTGACCAGTAAACCTCAGAGAGAGAAGCCAGTAGTCAGGAGAACTAAGCATAAAGAGATTTTAGGCAACTTCATCCCTATTTTTCCCATTTTTGAACTCTCAAAAGTTAATTATGCCAGAAGTCTAGTAATCGTCCAGATCGGGTGATTATTCTGGCTGCTGGCGAGAAAATTAAGAAAGCAGTGGCCCAAGTCGAAGCTGGATAAGTAGGTAGGCGTTAAAAATTATCAGACACCCCCCTTATCAAGGGGGGCAGGGGGGATCGGCACCCCCCTTATCAAGGGGGGCAGGGGGGATCAGAGGCAAAATCTATCTTCAATTTAATTATAACTACTTACTTACTTTGCTGACGAAGAAAAAGCAGTATTGGCTAAATTAACCCATGAAAGTTAGATGGCTGCGGAAAGCAGTATCGAAAATAATTGGTAAATCCGAACGTTGCTAATCGCTTAATTAATCGTAAATATTGCCTCTAAAGTTAATCTCATAAATAAAGATTTCGTCTGTCTCCTTGCCGATTTCAAAAATAACTCGCATTTTGCCAACAGGAATTCTGGAGAATCCTTTTAACTCACCTTTAAGTTTTTTGATATCAAGTTCTTCAGGGGGATAAACGTTTTGAGTTTCAAGGCAGGTTTTGAGAATACCAATTTTAGTTAAAACAGATTTTCGGCTATTGGCATCTAGTTTCTCCAAAAATTTATTGGCTGATCTACTGATCCTGATCTTCACGATTAAACCAGCCTGTAATATCAACGAAGCCGTCGTCTTTGTAATCAACAGGATT
>NZ_JADBVM010000087.1:0-3369 GCF_020244875.1 Microcystis sp. M44BS1 | reverse complement strand
GTACGGGCGAAGCATTCGGGCAATAACCTATCGGTGAAACCGTAGATTTTTTATCCGAATGCTTCGCCCCTACAGGACGCGGGCCGATGAAGACGCAAGGTTTTGAAGCACGATTCTCTCAAAATCTTGCACCTGTTTCGCTCGTAAAGCCACAAAACCCTTACCTTGCCTACATTTCACCTTTATTCAGCAAGCCCTAAATAGGGTTTGATGGACGTTGGATAGATTTTCTCCTATTGCCGTGAGCGAAAGCGTCTATATTGAAACCAGTATCTTAGGCTACCTAACTGCTCGACCCAGCAGAGATATTATTGTGGCGGCTAATATTGAGATAACGAGGGAATGGTGGGAATTTCGTCGAAACGACTTTATTCTGTACACTTCCGAGGCTGTCCTAGAGGAAGTAACTAAAGGAGATACAGCGATCGCCTCCGAAAGGCTGGATATTTTGCGTGATTTTCCCTTGTTAGCATTGAACGAAGCTGCACAAGGTTTGGCTAAACAATTCTTAACCCGCAGTAATCTGCCTCCAAAAGCGAAAGTTGACGCGATCCACATTGCCGCCGCAACTGTCCACGGTATGGATTATCTGTTAACGTGGAACTGTAAGCATATTGCTAATGCTCAAATTCAGAGAAAATTGGCAGAGATCAGCATTGATTTTGGATACGAGTTACCGATTCTTTGTACACCCAACGAACTGTTAGGAGGTTGATTATGTTTCATGATGAGATCGTCGAAGAGATCCACCGAATCCGTGAAGAGTATGCCAAGTCCTTCAACTATGACTTGGATGCAATCTTTGCAGATCTACGCAAGAAGCAAGCGGAAAGTGGCAGAGAAGTTGTCACCTTGTCGCGAAAACCCGGTCTAGCAAAACGTTGGAGCGGACGACCGAAAGATATTGGTAATGATACAATGGATACCAGTCGCCGCTCAAGTTAGAATGGGATGACGAAGTAAAAGCTTTTTCGGCAAATTGTCCCCAATTAAATTATCAACTTTAGAGCATTGCTGGCCTCAGATATCTTAGGGTGCGTCCTAGGCAGCTTTTGCCTTTTTGAAAGCAGTTTAATCTAAATTGCGATGGGTGAAGCTGTGCTAATACTAAATCCGTTGAGTAACGCACAGAAAACGGGTTTCTCGGAGAAACCCGTTTTCTACTCATGCACTCATGCAAAAAGGGGAATAAATAATCAGTCTTTAATAACCAGATTTAGTATAAGACATTCTACATTCTACCAAATTTTTGACGGTGATCGCTAACTTAAACAGAGGGACGTACCACCCGAATCAACTTTCCCTGTAAGGATTCCTCTCCCCTTACCGCCTCATCGACCTGTGCTGTAAACTGTTGCCAATTACGATTATTCGTACAAACCACAATCCCGAAATGCTGATCATCACGACGATGCAAACGGATAAAATCAATTCTATTGATCGTCAAAATGGCTCGCTCTTGACTGACAGCAAACGCCAACACCTGCTCGTCAGGTATCCGTTGATTAGCATTTCCCGCTTCTTGCACCGTCAAAACATCATGCCCCAAATTTCTCAACAATTCCACAACCGGCAAAGGAAACTGCTCATCTGCATAAAAACGTGCCATCCCCTAAACTGCCTCATTCTGCTCAATGAGCAAATCAATCTCATCTTCATGAGCTGCCGCATATACCCAAGCATTAGCTAAATCCGTAGCCTTAATAGTCGGATAACTTGTTAATAAATCAGCATCACTATAACCAAGACGACGAGCTTCTACTAACACCCAAACTGGAATTCTTGTATTGGCAATGCAGGCTTGTCCGCCGCAAACTTTAGGCGTTTTCTCAATTCCCTGCCAATCACCACCCAGACTTTGAGCAAGTAACTGGATTACCTGCACTTTTTCCCTAGGTTTGAGGGCAAGAAGTTGCTCTTCTAACTCTTTGATGATCACAAGCTTAAATCCTCATAAAGTTTTGGCCAATTATCCTTAATCATTTTACCAGAAAATTTGGTTTGAAAACCTCCCACTATTCAGTTAACAGTGAACAGTTAACAGTTCTCAGTTAGATTGAAACAAGGGAAATCCAAAATCAAATTAGGTGTTTTTTTGATTTCAATAATATGTCATTTAGATGCACAGCAGCTTATTAAGTAGATAGGTATTAAAAACTTTCAGATGCCCCCCTTATTAAGGGGGGATTAAGGGGGGACTAAGGGGGGATCGGCACCCCCCTTATTAAGGGGGGCAGGGGGGATCGAACCTAAAATCCATTTTTAATTTAATTATAACCAGCTTATTAAGTTATGATACTACAATGGCACTGTCGAAAAAACAGCGAAAAATTCTGGACCAAATCTTCGAGCAGCCCGTCCGGTCGGATGTTGTCTGGACGGATATCGAATCGCTGCTGGAGGCACTGGGAGCAGAAATATCCGAAGGTAGGGGGTCGCGGGTGCGGGTAGCCCTTAAGGGAGTTAGAGCCGTCTTCCATCGCCCCCATCCTCGTCGGGAAACGGACAAGGGGGCTGTAGTATCAGTGAGGCGCTTTTGGCTCTTCGGTTTGTGTTATGCAATGGACAGGGGTTATAAGGGATGGAACCCTTATATAGAAAGGCATTTAGCGATTTTTGTTAATTGTTTTTTATCTAGAGCGAACTAATCAATTAAATCTCTTGCCAGATAAGGATTTAGTCGATTTATGCCCCCCTATCGAACCATACCAAGTAACGAAGAACCACAAAACCCAACCCAATTCTTTAAAAGTGTTGGGTTTCACTATCGTTCAACCCAACCTACGCTCTTTTCATCTCATCGGTAAAACCGAGAGCCTTCAAGCCGACATTTTAGGTAATAATGAAACAGGACACTCGACTTAACCCTTAACCTTATAAAAATTATCATGAATATTCAACTAAAACCCAATCAAGAACAATTTATCCAAAAACAGTTAAAAAGTGGCAGATTTAATAATTCAGAACAAGTCATAGATACCGCTTTTTACTTGCTAGAAATCCTCGATCAAGATTACTTACAATGGGTAGAAGAAACTCGTCAACAAATTGACGTTGCCATAGCAGAATTAGATAATGGAGAGGGATTAGATGGAGAAAAAATCATAAATGATATACTCGAAAAATTTAAAGAAGCGCAACAAAAATAATTATGAATCGTTATATTATTGCGCCTTCAGTTTGAGCCGTAGGTTGGGTTGAGGAACGAAACCCAACCCCATGATTTAAAAGTGTTGGGTTTCACTATCGTTCAACCCAACCTACGCTCTTTATTCTCTGAGATAAAATAAAGGTTGAATGATGCAATTCATCTGCCTAAAAACGTGCCATCACCTAAACTGCCTGATTCTGCTCAATCAGCCGTAGGTT
>NZ_JADBVM010000086.1:0-5746 GCF_020244875.1 Microcystis sp. M44BS1 | reverse complement strand
TTAAAGCATATCTAAAGAGTTTTGAGTTAAAAGTTAAACTTCAAGTTTTCATTCAGGACTAATGTACTGGTTAACTAATTTTTTTGGGAAAATTAGTTAACCCATCATTATAACATATAATTAATTTGCAAGAGTTCTATTTAGCCGTTGACTGTTCCATAAGTTACCTCATCAACGTAGGGGTTAGCAGAATTTTCTATTATGGTAATCAGTGGGGATAGAAAAAATTACTTTTTTTACAAGATTTAAAGTTGGCACTAGGAGTCAGGATTTTAACTAGGTGAGATCACCGATGATTCTCCTTGAACATTTACTATGTACTTAACCGATGGGAGTCTATCGTTATTTAGCGATTGAATGGGGCGATCGCGGTTATGCTTCATCAATTTCCCATAGATTGTGATTAATCCCATACGGCATTTTCATAATGATTTAAAATGTGATAATCTTTGGTTAGCAAAATGTGGTTATCTACTGAAGCGTTACTAACAATTAAGCGATCAAAGGGATCACGAGTCCAGTTAATAATGACAGACTGATTAATAATTAAATTAAAATCTTTTTTACATACCTTTAAATCAAGGCAACTTACTAATTCTAGAACAATGTCGTCTGATTTTTCAGTAATTCGCCCAATTTCGTATAAATATTGTAACTCTAGCCTTACTATCGGCGAAATATAGAGTTCATTCTCGTTAATTAGATGTTTGGCGCAATCGCTTAATTTAGCAGTTAGCCCTGCATAAAGCTAGACAACAATATGAGTATCAAGGTAAATCAAGGTTTGTCTCCTGTTCCCAACTGATTTGTACAAGATCATCGGGATCGCCAATAATGGCTTGAGGACGATAAATTAATTTTTGTAATTTATCTACGGTTTCAACGGGACTAATGATTAATCGTTTGCCGTTGCGCTCAATTTCTAGGGGTTTTCCTGTGTTGAGGATTTCATCGAGCAGTTGGTCTAGGTTATTTTGTAATTTACTTGAGGTGACACTTTTCATTGCTTGCTGGTCAAGGGAGTAGGGAGTTTTGGGGACGGGAGATATTCGATATTATAGCGATCACCGTTATGCTTGATAAATTTCCTTCTACATTTCCCAAAACGCGATCATTCCTTTTTGCATCTTTTTGAGATTGGGTCATAAAGATTATTTTATACATTACCAATCTAACTCATCTAAGCTTAAGCTCTGTTCAATAGATTCATCACGGGCTGCCTGAATACTTTGAATCATTCCTTCGATTCCCCTTAGATATTCGTCATCACTGACGTAATCTGATTGTTCTAGAATTTTAATTTCGTCTCTAGAGAAGCGAGCAAGTAACCATAGAAATTTTTCACTAATGCTATCGTCAATTTGCAAGGTAATTGTTCGCATAAATTAACTCCTAAGCTTTCTGTATAAATCGCTTTCACATTGAAATCTACACTTTTTGCATTCTATCATTATTTTCCACAGGATTCAACAAGCGATCGCCCTCTCAGGTCACGTCATCATGTTTGAGCATGGTTAAGGTTCTCTCACAATTCTCTTAACTAAGTCTATGATATTGCAGTGATAGTTTAGTCTGAATTTAAGAGGTTCGGCAGAAAAGAGTCTATATTCTTCTTGAAAGTTAGGGTTAGGCGATCGCCGTTATGATTCATCAATTTCCCAACGATACCTAATTCTAATGATCGCGTTTTCCCCGTCAATTCCTTCGCTTCGATCTAATTGTTCAGCAGCAATATCAATTTTTGAGTTAAAAGTTTCAGATTTGGAGAGTAGGCTTCTAAGCTGACATCAGATAATCTTTGAGTTCGGGATATTTGGGAAATAAGCTATCAATACTGGCGACTTTTGCTTGATATTCCAAGGCTGTACCAATAATAACGCGGTCAAAGGGATCTTTGTGAACGGGAGAGAGATTAACGGCTCTTAGGGTAATTTCTGGAGTTAAGGGCAATAATTCAATGCCGGAAGGGTTTAGGGCATCAATAAGCCATTGTTGGATGGGAATATCCAGTGCTAAACGACCTGGGAGCATCTCACCTTTGCAATGAGCATAAATACTTAGTGGAAAAATAGGCTTTTCGAGGGTAATTCTTGTTTTAATTCTCCATGTACGCAGTCTTTAAAAGCCTCTATTTCGTTCCAAGACACGATTAAGAGTGGCTTTTAGGCTAAGTATAATTACTCATCGCGTAAGTGAGATGCTCCCAACGACCTTTATGATGGGCTAAGGCTATTTCATAACAAGAAATAGGGGATACTCCTACGCTATCTGCTTGTCGAATCTGGGCTGTCCATTCTAAGGGAAATTGCTCAAAGTTTTCATTGATATACCAAAACCAAATATGGGTATCAAGGATGATCATTTTAGGCATTCCCAATCTTCTTGATCCACAATAGGACTAACAATATCCCCTAAGGTTTTGCCTTTACCGATTAAATGAGCAGGGGTCGTTCGTTTTACCTGGGTTGTGAGAGATGGTTCTTCTTCAATGATAATGATGGCGCGAATATTCTGTGCTTTGGGCTTTTCCCCTAGCCATTGGATGCGATCGCCTTCGATGGTCACGTCATAATGTTTGAGCATGGTTAAAGTTCTCTAACAATTTTCTTAACTAAGTCTATGATATTGCAGTGATAGTCTAGTTTAGTCTGAATTTAAGAGGTTCGGCAGAAAAGAGTCTATATTGTTCTTGAAAGTTAGGGTTAGGCGATTGCGGTTATGCTTCTTTAATTTCCCGACGATGCCCGATTTTGTGGAGATCAATAATGGGATTCTGTCTGAGTTATCAAAAAAGAATAGTTAGACCTTCTTGGGTAAAATGTTTATCATGGGTGAGTATTTCATAAATTCCCATTTGTTTCATCACCATCATTGAAATGCAGTCGGTAAGGCTATAGCCTTTATCTAGACGACTGGCATAAAGTTCTATTCCTAGCTTTCTTAGTCCTTGATGGTAAGAAATTAGTTGAATGCTGGGATCATCAAGAATACTGTGATAAAGTTCTACGGCCTTACCGCGCATAATGTCGCCTTGTTTAGAGAAATGAGCAAAAATTTCATCAACAATACCGTCTGTCATCACTAGCGATACATGAGGGTTAGATTGGCTCCATTCGATGACTCTGAGATGCCAAGTGTCTCTAGGACTAAGCAACGCTATCCAGTAAAAGGTATCGGCAAAAATTATTTTCATTCTTTACGTTTTGGTGTGCCATAAAGATAATGATCGTGTTGTTCGGCTCCGTCGGTGGGGAGTTGAGCGATAATTTCTGGCGGAACATCAGCCATAATTTCCTGAGCGATTTGCCAGATGGGTTTACGAGTTTCAGGATATTTTTCTGAGCGTACCGACAAGAGGAAGTCGAGAACTTCTTGTAGGAGTGGCTCGGAGCTTTTTTCGATTTCCTGTAGGAGTTGTTCTTTGGCTGTCATGGCTGGTTTGGGATGGGGGAATACTCGATATTATAGAATATTATAGAGATTTATCGGGCGATCGCTGATTCTATCGCGGTTTCCCCGTCAATTCCTTCGCCTCTTCAAGAAAGTCCCCTTTTTTAAGGCTTCGGCCGTGAGCTCAGCGTTCGACCGAGCGTTCGACTGAGCTCACGCCGAAGTCTCACGCCGAGGTCCGAACGGAGGATTTAGGGGGATCAAACTCGATTGCCCATTGTTGATAGCGATCGCGTTTACTGAGTAATTGCAAGGCTTCGGCAATGATTTCATCTGGATTGGCATAACGCCCTGTATTTAAGTAGGTAGGCGTTAAAAGTTGTCAGACACCCCCCTTATCAAGGGGGGCAGGGGGGATCCCCCCGCCTATCGGCACCCCCCTTATCAAGGGGGGCAGGGGGGATCGAAGCTAAAATCCATTTTTAATTTAATTATAACCAGCTACTTAGTTTGGCTTCGATCAGCTTTTGGTGTTCGGGTTTTAAAGTTAATTTCAGGGTTGTTAAGGCTGGGCTTTTTTTCATTATCGGTTTGTCGCTGTGGGATCGTCCCAAGTTTGTTCAGGCAAGATGCGCTACTCATTTTTACTGTGGGGTAAGCTTTCTAGCCTGTCCAGATGACAAAAGTGGGATACTCCTATCTCGGTTTTTGTGATTTTGGCTATGAAGCCAAAGTTTTGGGTTGGGAGAGTGGAGAGATTGTCAGGATATTTTGACAAAGCTTGGGCTTAAGTTGGTAAAGTTGGGGATTTTTCCCAAGTTAAGGATTTTTGCGGGAGGGTTGAGAGGCTGTAAGTTAGGCGGGGTAAAGACTTGGGGAATTTTACTAACTTTTTTCTTAAGTTGGTAAACTTTGGTTGTGTAAAATGAAAATAAGATTTACTATTGTAAATAATCTACCTTGTTTATTTCTAAAAAAAAATGACTGCATCATTACACGACTTAAAAGTATCTTTTCGTCAAGCATTTCCAGAATATGCACAAGCACTTGACAAAGCAAAATCGCAAGAGGAAATAAAGGAACTACACACTGGGCTTCTAAGGAAAGCGAAAGATGATTTGGCGTTAGCATTAATTCGTCAAGCAGTTCCAGAATATGCACAAGCGCTTGACAAAGCAAAATCGCAAGAGGAAATAGAGGAACTACACAATCATTTTCTAAATTACGCGAAACATGATTTGGCTAAAGCATTAAATTTGGAGAATACCGATCAAACAGCATCCATCGCGCTCACTGACAAGCAATATCAAAATTTGATCAATGCTAAAGGTGATGCTATTATGAGTCAGCTTCATGTTATATTAGATGGTACGGCACGTCTAAAGACTATGGAGAAAGATGATGCAGCAACTGTGACAGTTCAATTAATAATTTCTGGGGTTGTGGCCCTTGGAGCGGCAGCAATAACCCCAGCAGTTCAAAAACTTGTAGTAGGTGCAGTTGAAGCGGTCGCTGCCTATGTTGGAGTTGAAGCGGCTACCGTAGGATTAGTGTGTGCTATAGCCGCTGTAGTGGTAATAGCTATCCTTATCCCCATTATCTACTTTATGAAGAAGCCAGCAAATTGCATCATTTTATTGATCAATGAACTTGACGATGACTTGGTTTTTAAGAATGACTATAACGTACATGGAAAACCTATGTTGATGACAACTCCAATTCCCCAAGCTGTTACTATCCCTGGTGTTCGCAACGTAATCACTGCTGGTTTTATCGCTACAGAAAAAAGAGAGGATGCGCTGTTTGGTACCCAATATGGCTTTACCTTCTCATATAAAACACATGATATTAGTTTTGGGGTTGAGTGTCCTTTAACTAGTATATATGTTGACAACAATTGCTATTGTGGTATAGACATATCTGCACAACAGGCTGCCGAAGCCACAGATTCATCAAACAAGCAAAGTTGGATGTCATCAAAGAATGGTATCACCCTTGAGATAAACTGTAACTCTGGGTCTGGTAGTATTGCGTATTTTGTGGCAAGAGCTTACAAATCCTAATTTAGCAACGATATAAACATTGGTTTGCGGCTGGTTGCTTAGTGTGATCGCCGCCCCCTAGAAAGTTTCGGTGGATTTTACTGTTGCTATCCACCATTTACAAATTTCGTAAATCCTAGCAAAAATAAAGATTATGAATGCTACTTTGCATTTTCGGCTCTTCGTTACTCTTTATGCTAAATCAACATACAAGATGCCAAGATAACATACTTCTAACCCAAAAATTCCGAAAGTTTCTAAAGCCATAGCCTCTCCGTTTTATTAGTTTAAGTTTATTGTTGATTCCCTCGACC
>NZ_JADBVM010000085.1:0-65374 GCF_020244875.1 Microcystis sp. M44BS1 | reverse complement strand
CTCCAGATACAGTCAACGGTACAGCCATTTTCAAGTAAAAAATGTACCCAGTAGCCTCTTTTCAATTTTTTCTTAGAAGCGACCTGCAGTAAGGGTTTTGTTAATTTTTTAGTATTTATGTATGGGGGAAGTCCAGATATATTAATAAACATAAATAAATATGAAGTAATTTAAGTTTCAAGAAGAATGAACCCGATCTTTTTTACGATGGGGGTAAAAGTGATTTTCAATTTCTCAGGTTGAAAGATGAATCCAGATTAAGCTATCTCAACGATAAGAGGACAAGCCAATGTTTGAAGATTTTACCTATATTACCGATGAGGCTTTTTTAGAGAATTATTGGTGGGAAGAAAAAGTTATCTGTCCCCACTGCCAGGGCAAAGGAAGAATCTATCTAGAGACAGAGAATGAATCCGTCCCCTGTAAATTCTGTGAGGGTAAAGGCATTATTAAACGAAAACAAGAGGAAGCTAACTATTCCTAAAAATCTGTATAATTAGATACCATAAATTAAAAATATTCTTGAGTTAAAACCTCTGGCTGACATTGTTTAATTTCGCTGTTAATTCCCAGGGCAGATTCCGATTGGAGGTCTTCGATATAACCGGATTGATAGGATAAAGCTTCAGAAAAACTCTCGAAAGGACCGAAATAATAGAGACATTTCGGCTGACTGGTGGTAATCTCTATCCACCAGGGTTGAGGTGGTAAACTAGGCTTAATCTGGGCAGTTTCTGGGTCAAGAGGCCTTATACTGAGAATCTTGGCCCCTTGGCGCAGCAGGCGCTGTGTTTCTTGACTCATACGGCTTTTAGGTACTCGCAGGACTGTCCGGGAGAAGCGTTGAGGCAAAGAGCCAGAAGAACCGGAAAAAACAACTTCATAGAGAAATATTTGATTCTCTCCCTGATTATTAGCCTCTAGCATACAGAAAAGATTCTCTTTTGGGGGTAAGGGTTAAAAAAACAGATGCTACTTTGAGCAGATGACTCAAGCAAAATCATCTCCTAACAGAGTAGCGCATCTTGATACGATAGCATAGAGCGGCAAAAAGTTAGGTTTTGACCTACTCTCCCCTCACAGCATAGCTTGACGAGAGATTCTTCAACAAGAAGAACCGGAGGTAATGATTCGGTAGTAGTGGCGTAGCTCTCTTGCTTATCTAGCCTGAGTTGTGTAGAATATTGACTAATAAAAATAATTACCTGACAAATGTCAAGAATTTGCTTTTTAAGTAGGTGGGTGGAATTAAATATAAGATGAACGTAGGTTGGGTTGAAGCATGAAACCCAACGCTCCCATGGGTTACGCTACCGCTAACCCATCCTACAAATAATTGTGCCTCCCTACTTATGATTGCTGTTTTTATCAATATCTTGTCTTGGCTCATTAAATTTTGGTGGGATGGCGATGAAGATTTAGAACAGAATCTTCTAACAAAAGATTCACAAGCTTCAATATTTCGTTGTCCTAAATGGGGTTCTTGCCATACCCTCAAAAATGGTTCTACACATAATGGCAAACCCAAACGTCAGGGTAAAGATTGTGGTCAACCGTTGGTAATTAATCCTAGTAATAAAACCGTCTCTAACGAAACCAAAAAATTAATAGCTCTACTGCTGCTAGAAAGAATTTCTCGGCGAGGTATTGCTAGAGTAACTGGAGTGAGTTGGTCATGGTTACAAAACTATGTTAATAATAAATTTAGCCAAGTCCCTCGCCAGGTATAGGTAACAGACAAACCTAAAGGCAAATTAATCATAGAAATTTCTGCTATGAGTTATGGTCATTCGTATTTTCTCAGAAAATCAAGGTATATATTTGGTTAGCTATCGATAGAACTACCCGAGAAATAATTGGTTGTTATTGAGGAGATAGAAGCCGTGAATCAGCTAAAAAGATCGGGAAAAGTCTTCCAGGAGTTGAGCGACAATGTGCTGTTGCTTACACAGACTTTTGGGAGTCCTATAAGACAGTAATTCCTAGTAAACGTCATCGGGCAGTAGGTAAAGAAACTGGTCAAACTAATCCTATTGAAAGATTAAATAATACCTTTCGACAAAGGATTTCTCGGCTAGTGAGAGACAGTCTATCTTTCTCTAAAAAAATGGAGAATCACGTTGGGGAACCCTTTGGTATTTTATCCATGACTACAATGCACAGCAAAGCAAAGGATTAAGCCGCCATCACTACTACCGAATCACCACCAGAATCTGTTGATGACATGGTGGTTTAGGGGCGATTCGTTCCCGTCCAATTTTAAACCCACTTTCCGCACTTCTTAACATTCAATTGATAATTTTTACTAATATATTGCTGACCACCCCTTGCCAGTAAGGACTATAGCTACAATCATGGATTTTTATCAAGGTGAAGAATTGTAAATTTTTTCTCATAAAAAATTTACTCTTGAAAATATTCTCAATAGTAGTTTCTACAATGAAGGTTTTTCGTCAAAACATCTTGGGGAATGTAAAAATATATAAAAGTATATGAAGGTCTGCGGAATGTCGGCTACAATTAAATCGGCTCGCTTGTGAGTTTATTCTCTGCTTGGCACGACTCCTACTCGGAACGACGAGAGTAAACCAGGTGGCTACGATAAACCTAAAATTTTCCCAAAAGAGGAGGAACCTCTCATGGTTGAGGCCATCTTACCGGGTACTTATATAACAGTACGAGATGAAGGACTGATTAGCGCTGGTCAGGTTGTTTCAGGAAATATCGGAATTGTTGGAACCGCAGCCCAAGGACCAGTGGATGAAGTACAAATTCTTGGCAGTTTTTCGGAAGCCAAGGAAATTTTCGGGGACATTGATCCCGCTCGCCAACTAACCTTAATTCAAGCACTGGAGCAGATTTATAACAATGGCGGTAAGACTGTCTATGCAGTTCGTACAGCCGCCACCAAAGCTGCCTACCAAATCAAAGATAGCTCCGATAAAAATCTGGTGAAACTGGAGGCAAAAACTCCAGGAACCCGGGGCAATAATATCAAGATTAAAATCACTGATGCTGACTCGCCTGCTAACAGCAAGAAAGTCGAGCTAACCTATCAAAATACTAAAGAAACCTATACCATTTCTAAGTCCGGCGACCTGGAACAACAAGTCAATAACCAGACTAAAGGTTCTACTTTAGTAACTGCCACTCTAGCTGAAGGCTCTTCCTCTACTTTGCCAAGAAACACCAGCGAAAGTGGTGAGGAATTTACCGCAGGCTCCGATGGAGAACCGGCTAGTGCTGAGGAATATAAAAATAGTCTGGCACAATTGGAGAATGAACTAATAAACTTGGTTTTGCTGGCCGGACAGGATGTCACCAACTCCGAAATGGTGACAGCACTGCTGGGTCATTTGAACACAACTGCGACAATCAAGCGAGAACGGATCGGCCTTATTGGTAGCGGAACCTCTGATGATGTTAACACGATCCCCGAACACCCCCAGGATAGCGATCGCCTGATTTTGGTCGCACCAGGACTACAAATCTCCCCCCAGGTCAAACTCTCAGGCGCTTACACAGCGGCAGCAGTCGCTGGACTACTGGCATCTCTGCCGGTGCAGGCTAGTCCGACTAACAAACCTTTGACGATTCCTGGACTCGCCAAAGAGTTTTCCACCTCCCAGCTGGAAAAGCTGGTCGGCAACCGCGTGCTGGCGATCGAGAAACGGGAGGGTTTTCGGGTGGTCAAAGGCATTACCACTGCCACCAATTCTGCTTGGCATCAGATTACGACTCGGCGGATTGTTGACTTTGCCATTTACGGGGTGCGCTCCGCCTGCAATCCCTACATAGGCAAGTTGAACAACGAACGGGTGCGGGGAGCGATGAAAGCTACTCTTGATGCCTTCTTGACGCGCATGGTCCAGGATGAAGCTCTGATTAGCTATGAGTTAGCCGTCACCGCTAACCGAGTTCAGGAAATTGCCGGAGAAGCGATCGTGACCATGACTCTGCGACCGACCTTTAGTATTGACTTCATCAAAGTAACCATGTATCTCGGTTAACCCACCGATCAATTACTTCCCAAAGGAGGAAAACTATGCCTAATAACAACGTTTTTCGAGGGTCTGATGCTACCCTAGTCTTAGCTGTGGATGACAAAGCCACCGAAGAAGGCAAACTGGCGGATGGACTGATTAGTGAGTATGAGTTTTCTAATGTTGTGGGACGACTGCGAAATGTACAGGTGAACGTCCACAATGAGATCAGACCCTATCACGAAATTGGTAAGCGCTTTCCTACTGAACTTCGTCCCGGTAATGTTGATGTTTCAGGCTTTGCTGAACGCGCTCACATTAACGGCGCACTCTTGCGGTTATTGTTAGGTGATGCGGCAAAAAGTCCACCGCCAGCAGACCCAATTCCGCAACCAACTTTCAACATCGTCATCAACTTGAAAAATCCCGCACTCCCCAGTAATAGCAGCAAACTCGTACTATTTGGGGTCAAGTTTGAAAAGTGGAGTTTCAGTTTGCCAGAAGATGATTTTATTATGGAAGGGGTTACTTTCCGCGCTTTACGGATCAGCAGCGAAGAAACCGCAGGCTAACAATTATGGCTGAAATTTCTCTGACTCCAGAAGACCTGTTAGCGGGTGCTTCTGTCACCTTTGATATTGCTATCCCAGTCAGTATTTTGCATCCTGGCGAACTGGATACTTCAGCCGATAAATTCCCAGAGTCGAGGCGAATTGTCCAGATTCGTCCTCTGACTATTGGGAGATTTCAATTAATCATGAAAGCTTCCCGACAGGATGCAGGATTAATTCCCCTTTTAATGATTAAAGAATCCTTAGTTGAGCCAACTTTATCCTTGGAACAAGTTAAACAACTCCCCTTAGGATTGGTCAATTTTTTAATTGACAATATCCGCGAAATTAGTGGTTTAACAGGAAAAAAAAATCCTTCCTAGATGTTAGTCAGTCCCCTTGGGTACAAGCAGCTTATATCCTCGCTAGGGAATTTGGTTGGACTCCCCAACAAGTACAAACAATGACAATGGCGCAAGTTTCTCTATATTTACAAATGATCGCTCAGGATTCAACAAAAAACCATGAATGATGATTTTTTAGTCAGCCTCGGTTTAGAATTATATCAGGAGTTTCAACAATGGAATTACTCTTTAATTGACAACTGGCTCAATAGTATAGAGCTTTTAGAAAAAGACCTGCAACCTTTAGCAAGATTGCACCTTGCTGTAGAAGATTTATCGGAAATAACCGATTTATTTAGAGATTGGGAGGCTTGGCTAACTGCTGATTTTGTTCCATCTTTAAGGTCTAAAAATGGGGAAATGTCTTCTCTTGAAAGGGATAGTTCCCCAGTTGATTTAGGAGTAAATACTTCTTCTTTCATGTCATTTTCTCGTCAATCTTTGGCTTCAGCTTCTGATTATACTCAACCCAATCCAAGAGTAAGAACAAGCAATTATCCGCCTTTACAAAAGGAGCAAGAAAATTCATATAACATTCGTCAAAAGAAACAGATAAGTTTTGATGATAATCATCAAGCTAATAATATTTATCCGCAGAATAACGCAACGAAAAGCCAGCGAGAATTAACCGATTTAGTTAGGGATATATCAGGAGAAAATTTACCCTTAGATTCAGATAATCTCAATTCAGAAACAACCCCTTGGCAAAATCCTCAACAAAAGACTGAAATTGAGTCAAATAATCCCTCAGGGAAAAACTGGCAAGAATTAACCGATTTAGTTAGGGATATATCAGGAGAAAATTTACCCTTAGATTCAGATAATCTCAATTTGGAAACAACCCCTTGGCAAAATTCTGGACAAAAGACTGAACCGAAAAACTGGCAAGAATTAAACGATTTAGTTAGGGATATATCATCAGAAAATTTACCCTTAGATTCAGATAATCTCAATTTGGAAACTACCCCTTGGCAAAATTCTAGACAAAAGACTGAACCGAAAAACTGGCAAGAATTAAACGATTTAGTTAGGGATATATCATCAGAAAATTTACCCTTAGATTCAGATAATCTCAATTCAGAAATAACCCCTTGGGAAAATTCTGGACAAAAGACTGAAATTGAGTCAAATAATCCCTCACCGAAAAACTGGCAAGAATTAACCGATTTAGTTAGGGATATATCAGGAGAAAATTTACCCTTAGATTCAGATAATCTCAATTCAGGAACCACCCCTTGGAAAAATTTTGGACAAAAGACTGAAATTGAGTCAAATAATCCTTCACCGAAAAACTGGCAAGAATTAACTGATTTAGTTAGGGATATATCAGGAGACAATTTACCCTTAGATTCAGCAACAGCGGCTAATATTCTCTCTCAGTCTGCTGAGATGTTACCAATTTCATCCCAAGTTTTACAGCAATCTAGAGAAAAATTATATCATCAGATCAATAATATTAACAGTAACTTTTCTAATATTAAAGAAACAGAATTAGAAATCAATAAACAGGAATCTGAAAATCAATCTTTCAATCAACACCCTAGCCTTCAAGATACTGAACAACAAGCAATCGATCTAGATTATATTCTAGAAACTCTACAAACAAAAATTAATCAAGAGTACCGACGATTTTATGGAGGTTAAATATGGCAATTGAAATCGCAGGAATTCAACTGAATAGAGTACATAAAATCGAGACAATCGAGCAAAATAACTTTGTCTATCACCAAATTCCAGGAAAACAGGGAAACCTAGTCCAGAATTTTGGTAGAGATTCGGTAAAATTACAAATCAAAGGCATTTTTTATGGCAATAAATACTTGGCTGATTTAGAGAAATTAAGAAAAATTTACAAAGAGCAAAAACCAGTTGAATTTATTGCTGAAATTATCGGACAATCCTATTTTAGTCAAGTAATTTTAGAAAGGTTTGCCGTTGTTCAATCTGCCACAGAACCCGAGCAATTTAGCTATACTTTAACCTTAGCTGAATATGTCCCTCCAACTCCCAGTCAAGCATTTGCACAAGTGGCTGGTGTTGATGCTAATATTAAAGCAGATGCTGCTAGTTTTATGACCGTTGCTATGCTACCAGATGCTTTACAATTTGGTTCAATTCCAGCAATTACTAATCCGATAGAACCCTTGAAAGCTTCTCTCGATCCTATCAAAGAAGCAACTAGCACTCTTGATGGTAATCTTAGTGATTTAAAATCACTCTTTAACCTTTAGTGAAAATATGGTGTTCTTTAGGATTTTTGAGATTTTCCTCCCACAGTCTCCACACTCCCCTCCCCATTATAACTTTATTGACAGTCCCCCGACACCTGCTATAATGATTACCATAGGTTTTGATAACAGTTCCATTTTCTCTGAAATCCTTGATGTCCTAAGACTTTTCAAAGAATCGGGGATTAGCTCTAAGTCTCGCACTGTATCACCTAACTGTCAGCGCAGAAAAAAATGTGACGATTTGTGTCAGACGCTCGGATTATTAACCATTACTTTAAATAAAAATTATGAGTTTAGCAATTCTCGATCAAATCCAAACCCTTGATGTAGATTCACAAGCAACTTTTGCGGAAGCGGGAAAACCTTTTACCGATTCTCAGAAATTAGTTAAGGATAATTTAGGGGTAAAAGTTACCCCTCTTCCTTCCTCAGATTTAACCAATTTAACCAATAGCTTCGATCAAGTAACTCAAGAAATTACTGGGAATCCGATAGAGATTCCTACAGCACCTTTTTCTGTGGGTGAAATTCAAACACAGGTTACGGGAAAATTAGGCGATATTTCTAGCATTAGTATAGACACTTTAACCCAGTCAATCCCGACTAATCCAGGTGCAGATACTTTTAAAGGATTAGCTGTCACAGATCAAGTTAATAGTTCTCTTAGTAGTTTAACTTCATCTATTACTGGTAATGCTAATTTTGGTCAACTTGGTATTCCCAAAAATCAATCAACTCCCTTTGACGAGTTTCAAGAGTTTCTCAATAATGCTCAAGCTTTTCCGGGTAAAGTTTTAGATGCTATTATTAAAGCCTTTAAAAATTTTATTGATAAATTATCTAATCCAGACAAATGGTTAGATAGGCTTAGTTCTGACGCTTTAACTGAAATTTTTGTTGAGCAAATTCAAGAACTTAATTATATCTTACCCAATGGAGCGATTCAACTCTATACCTTACAACTTAATCAACAGACCCAACTTTATAAAGATTATCAAAATTTTCTAAAATCTCTCAATCCTAAAAATTTAAGCCGTCCCAAAATTATCCCCTTAAGACAACAAATCAAAAGCTGGTTATCGGAGGTTAACTCTCAAGAAGAACAGATTGATTTAGCAATTAAAAATCTTAACTCTTTTGATATTGATAAGTTTTCTACGCTCTTGGCAAATCTTCCCAATAGTGGAGGGGTACAAATTGAAACTCTTTCCAAAATGTTTCAAGGCATAGAAAATTTTGTCAACAGTTTAAAAGAAAGGATTACGACAGTCACAGAACAACTAAAAACCTTCATTGCAAAAATACAAGATTTAATTAATCAGGCTATTACCAAAGTCAGCGAAATCGGGAACAAGATTTTAAAAGCGATCGCCGATAAAATTGAACAAGCGGGAAAAGCTTTAGATCAGGTTCAAGCTTATCTCACTAATACTATCGATAAATTAGTTGATTTTGTTGAACAAACAGCAGCAAAATCTGATGAAATTGTTAAACCTTTAAAGCAAGCGATCAATCAATTTGCTAATACTGCGGTACAAGGTATTGAAACAGTAGCGCAAGAAATTAAACAGACAACTCAAACAATTGAGAAATCTTTAGATGAAGTAAATAAAAAAATTACTACTGAACTTAGTCAGGAACAATTAAAAGCAAAAATCAAGGAACTTCTGGGTAAAGTAACAGGTGTTTTACAGAGTCAACCGGTTAAAGATGCTTTAAATAAAGCTGATCAAGGTATCGATCAAGTGGTGGCTGCTTTACAGAAAGTTTCCCTTGAACCTGCTTTTCAATTAGCAGTTAATCAAACCAATAAATTAGAAATAGAACTCAAAAAAATAGATGTTTCTACCATGGGAACGGCACAAAAAACCGCCTTAAAAGTAGGGGTCAAAATTCTCCAAGAAATTGATGTTCCTGGGGTAGTTAATCCAGAATTAACAGCAGCCTTCGATTCTCTGTTAGATCCGGTTGTTGGGTTAGTAGATTCAATTCAAGGAGAAATTAAACAAGTTGATGAACAAGTTAAATCTTTTGATCCCGGAACCTTAGTTAAGACTTTTCTTGATCCTTATATTCAATCTCTAGTGACGGAACTGAATAAATATAAACCTTCTGTACTTTTAGAGACAGTTAAACAACCGTATGAAACCTTACTAGAAAAGTTAGAAATTTTGAATCCTAATCAGCTTTTAGAACGTTTAGAAGAACTTTATGAAAAATTACTTGCAGTTGTTGACTCTCTCTCTCCTGAAAAACTCACACAGTTCTTGACGGAAAAGCTAAATGCACTGAAAAGCATCTTAGATAACTTACCAGTTGAACAACTGATCAATAAAGTTATTGAAGCCATCGGTGATGTGGAAAAATTGTTAAGCGGTTTAGGATTAGACAATGTGTTAAATTCTGGTTTTTGGCAAACTTTAGAAGAAATTTTGAGCCTTAACCTCCAAGAACAAATTCAACAAGTAGATACCATTAAAGCGAAAATTCTAGAACGGGTTAATAACATTGATGAAACCAAGTTGATTGCTGCGTTAACTAGCTTACGTACTAATCTTACCAACTATGCAACGGAGCCTAACATTGCGATCAGTAACGCCAAGAATGAGTTAAACCAAGCTTGGAGCAATTATCAAAAAGCATCGGAGGATTTTATGGCTGAATGGAATCACAGCAAGCCACTTTTAGACAATTTTAATCCACCGGCGGAATTTGCGGTAGATTATCGAGATTTGTTAACTCGTATGACTGCTCTACGTCAAAGATTAGTTACTGCAAAAGTCAACAACGATCCTAGTATAAAAGAGCTAACTCCTTCGTCAACTCCCACCAAAAAAAAGTTAGACAACTTACTGAAAAGTGCTACAGCGCGAAGTGATGAACAAATTATTGCTGATTTAAAAAAAGTCATTCCCAATGAAATCGAATCTCAGTTGACAGGTCCGCTCAAAAGGATTCTTAGTAGCTTGGATGAAATTCTGGCTCAACCCCGTACTATCTTAGCAGAAATCAAGAAAGTCATTCAACGCTTGCAATCTGCTCCTACAGAAATCGCCAACATTCTGAAAAATTTAACCGCTGATTTTGGTAAACTTATTCGAGATTCGATCAATAAAGTTAAAACTGCTATTGATGGTACTGTAAATAAAATTATTGATTCCCTGGAAACAATTTACAAAGAGATTGTTGATAAACTTAAAGAACTAAGACCTTTGCTGATTCTAAATTCTTTCTATGATGTCAGTGATTTTAAAGGTGGTACTGTGGCAAATCTCTTGACAAAATTACGGCGGAAAGAGCCATTGGATGCAGTTTCAGCCTACTTCTGGACAACTCTCAATGAAACGCAAAAAGCTTTGCTAGAAAATGCTGATCCCAAGCAACCAGGAACGCAAAAAGCTCTTTTTAATGCTCTCAATAAATTACTAACAGATGTAAATTTCTATGGCACTGAACGCTTCAAATTAGTTGCTGAGAATCTTCCCCAAGAAGCTAAAGATTTAATTGCTAAACCGCAGCGCAGTGAACTAGAAACTATTCGCTTAAATCGCTTACTGCTAGAAACCGCTTATTCTCAAGAAATAATTCTGAGCTTACAATCAATTTATCCATTTTTCTTAGGAAAATTGAAGGATATTTATCCCACCGAAATAGTCAACAAACTAGATGAACTTCATGCTAACATTGTCAAACTCATCCTTGATATTCCTAAAGCTTTAGAAGGTGCGCTTAATGATGAATATCAAAAAGTAGTAGCTGCTTATCAAGAAATACGCCAGAAAATTGATCGTATTTTTAAAGCTTTAATTGAACGATTATATGGGTTAGAAAGTGAGTTAGGTATCGGATTAGAAGATGTCAGTGATGCTTACCGAAGTTTATTAGTAGCTATTCCCGTTTAAGAGAAGGAGGTTAAACTAAATTTATGAATCAACCTCTACAAGTTAACTATAAAGTAACGATTGGTACTACCACTTATACGGTTGATGATTCATCGTTGGTTTTAAACTTGCGGGTAAGTTCTTCATTGAATATTCCTGTAAATTTATGTCAGATTTCCCTCATTCTTGCTGATTCGTTGGCTCCCTCTCTTGATGAATCGATAACAGTTAAATTAGGAAGTAATTCTCAATTAAGTCAGGTTTTTCAAGGTAAAATTAGCCAGATAAAATGGCAGGTTGATCAGGTAAATATTGAAGCTATGAGTAGTTTTAGTAGCTTGACGAAGGCAAAATTTAACCTCCTCTATGAAAAGTCCTTTGCTGGAGATATAGTAAAAAATATTGCTCAAAATATATTGGGGTTGAAAGTTAAGCAAGTTGACAATGGGATTAAATTTCCTGTCTATGTTATCGGAAATCAGCACACAGTTTATGAAAATTTACAAATCTTAGCTCAGAAATGCGGCTTTGATCTGTATGCTAATATTGAAGACCAATTAGTTTTTGCTCCCTATAAAACCTCAAAAAAACATAAATTTGAGTATGGCATTAATCTTCTTGCTTGGGAACAGATGGAGGAAAATCCCTTGCAATCTGGGGTAGAAGTTTATGGGGAAAGTCCCGCTAGTCAGGGACAAGGGGAAAAAGCTGTATCTTGGCTCACTAAAAAAGAGGTTAAAGGAACTGATGGCAAAAAATCTCCAGCAACTTTGCAACTAGAAGATTCTACTGCTAGAACTCAAGATATTGCCAACAAAATTGCTAAAGCTTACTTAAACAAATACCAGAAAAAACAAAAAGGAGTGATTAAAGTTGTGGGGGAACCTGAAGCTAAATTAGGCGACGGTGTTGAAATTGCTAAAATGCCAATATCGTCGCTTAATGGTACTTTTAAGATTACGGGAGTAGAACATTATTTATCTCGTCACAAGGGATTTTATACTACTATTCACTGGGAGGAAGTCTAATGGATTCAATTGTCGGCGTAATGAAAAAAGTTGCTCAACAGGAAGCACAAAAAATCTACACTACTGAACTTGGTATTGTTACTGCAATTTTTCCTCATTCAGCAGAAAATGATCAAGATAATTATCAATGTTCAGTAAAATTGAAAAATAAAAGGCAACCAGACGGAACTGATTTTGAACTCAGGAAAGTTCCCCTTGCTACTCCCCATTTAGGATGGGTAAATATTCCCAAAGTTGATGACCTGGTTTTGGTTACTTTTATTGGGGGTGATCTCAATTCTCCCGTGATTATTGGTCGTTTATACAATGATCAAGATCAGCCACCTGTCAACCAAGAGCAAGAATTTTTATTACAACATCCTCTGGAAAATGGTAGTCAAATTAAGATTGATAAAGATAGTGTGATTACCATTACCAGTAAAGATGAAAAAAGCATTGTGACAGTGAAGGATAAAGAAATCACAACAACTAATGAGAAATGCGAAATTAATCTTAATGATGGCGATATGACCTTAAAAACTCAACAGTGTAATATTGTTCTTAAAGGGACGACTTTGACGATTGATAATGGGACTTGTAAAATTGAAATTGCCAGTGGAGGAATTACTATTGATGCAGCAAGTAGTAATCTGACTTTGAAAAGTTTAGGTGGGATAAAAATTGGCGATGCTGCTACTTCTAGTATCCAAGTTGGGGGGAGAGTTCTAGCAAATGCGATCGCCGACAATGATGACATTTTGTTAACAACTCATACCCATCTGGGAAATTTAGGTGCGCCTTGTCCGATTCTGGTTCCGACTGAAAAAATTAACTCAATTCAAGCTAAAGCAAGAAATACAAAAGTAGGATAATTAACTAAGTAAAATTGACAAAGAGGCTTAAATCATGGTCAGACTTAAAGGCGCAAACAGCGATTATGAATATTCAAGTCAAACTGATGGAATTGTTGACAAAACGACAGAAAGACCAGAGCTTTTTCTTCAGATTTTTATCTGTCCCTATGATATGCCTAGTCGCATCGAAAAACCCCATAATGGTAAATGGTGCATAGGCACAGATCAGAATTGTCCCCACGAAGGGAATAAATCCGGTCATGCTCTTATCAATCTACATCAAAAGGAGGGAATTTCTTTAATTACTGACAACAATAATAAACTCTCAGTCACTCAGGAGGGTAATATTGAACTCATCCCCGCTAGTGGAAAAGTTATCATTAAAAGGGATAAAAAACCGAGTTGTTCTTTAACCCTGTTAGATCAAGGATTAGAAATCAAGCTAGAAAATGGCGCAGCAATTCGTTTTGATTTAGCCGGTAACATTGAATTAAGTCCTGCTGTCAATAAAACAGTGACGGTTAAAGGCAATCTTACCGTAGAAAAGGAAATTACTGGAAAACTTTCCTCCGCCATAAAACAGGAATTAATTCAGGAAATTAAGCAAAGCTTAAATAAATAATCAGGGGTTAGAATATGACCAGTATCAATACTTTTGATCTGCAATTAACACCGGGGGAACTAGGACAAAAACAAGATCTTAATCGAGTTGATGGACGAAAAAATCTAGCACAAGCTATTGTTAATAGATTTTATACTCGTCGGGGAGAATTGACAAAATTAGGACATCCATCCTATGGATCTCGCCTTTATTTATTAATGGGAGAACCTAATAATATTCGTACTCGTAAGCTTGCAGAACTTTATATCAGAGAATGCTTAGAGCAAGAATCTCGGATTGCTGAAATCAAGGAAATTAGATTTGAACCACCTTCTCGCGACTTAGATAAACGCAATGTTTTACTAACAACAATTATTTTGCAACCTGTAGGAGAATCTACCGCTCTTAACATTCAGTTAGCCATCAATCTTTAGCCATAATTATCCTTTCACCAACACCGAGAATTAGATTATGACTTTTGAACCGAAAAAATTTGAAGAAATCTACACCAACATGGTGCAGAAATCCCAAGAAAAAGTTCCTACTTTGACAGATTTTCAGGTAGGTAGCGTTATTCGCACCATGTATGAATCTTTTGCTTATGAAATTGGGATACTCTACGAACAATTAAATCAAGTTTATCTGTCAGCCTTTATTGATTCAGCAGAAGGTTCACAATTAGAAATGTTGGTAGCTTTGCTAGGAATTCAACGAGGATTACCAGATTTTGCCGAGGGAACCGTCACTTTTCAACGGGATTTAGGAACCGACATAATTGAAATTCCTGTGGGAACTTTAGTGACTACAGAAGACAGTGAAAAATCACCGAAAAAAGCTTATACAACTATTGAATCCCAAATTTTTCCCGCCAATTCAAAAACTCTTGATGTTAAAATTCAAGCTGTAGAACGAGGAGAAGAACAGGTGACTAAGGAGGAGACAATTAATATTATGCCTCTCCCGATTACGGGAATTAAATCAGTCATCAATAAAAGTCCTATACAGTTTACTGGAAAAAAAACAGAAACCGATGAGGAATTACGAAAAAGAGCAAAAATTGCCCTGATTTCTTCTGGAAAAGCTTCTAATATTGCTCTAGAAAATGCACTTTTAAGTCAGCCGAGCGTTAAAGAAGTTAAACTGATTGAAAGGTTTAATGATCCTGAACAAAAATATGGTTTAGTTGACATATTTGTCGATGGCGTTGATTTTAGCAATGAAACTAAAGTTCAAAGTCTGAAAAGTCAGATTGATAAAGTTAGAGCAGCAGGGGTATTTGTTCGTTTACAATCAGCTATTTTTGTTCCTATAGATGCTGTATTTAAGATTGAAATTAATCCAGCTATAAAAATATCAGAAATGGAGCGCAAGACAATAGAAAAATCTGTTGAAGAAAGCATCATTAATTATATTAGTCAAACAAAAATGGGACAACCCTTGTTGTTTTCTCAACTGACTCGCCAAATTCTTTCTGTAACAAATATCTATAATATAGAGCGTTTTGAAATTTGTACCTATGTCCCAATAGACAATGGCTCTATTCCCAGTACACCAAATCAATGTTATGCTGATAATGATTCTCGAAAGCAAATTGATATTGAGGAAGCGCAAAAAATCTATCTGCGTAAGATTTGGGTAACTTCACAAGTGAAAACAGTTCCTATTGTAATTCAATTTAAAATCAATCAGGATATTCAGTCTTCTCGAGAACAAGAAATTATAGATAAATTATCAGAATATTTCACAAATCTAAAATCTGGTGACTCAGTGAAAAAAGGAGATATTGAAAATAAAATTGCTGAAGCTCAAATCACTGTTGAAGATAAAGACTTGAAGTTACAAGCTTCAGATTTATCGCCTTTAGCAGTAGTTACACCGGAAGAAATTAAATTGAGTTTTGCCGAAAAAGCCGAATTAGACAAAGAAAATCTGTTTATTTATCGTAAGATCCTGCAAATTGTTGGCGCAGTACAATTTACCACTTCTAAGACAACTAATGATGAGGAGAAAAATAAAATCAAGCAAAAAATTTTTGACAGTTTGAATGCTTATTTAGAGACGCTTAAACCCGAAGAAAACGTTGACATTGATGGGTTGGAAAAAGCGGTCAAAAATGTTGTTAATGATATGCCATTCAAGCTTGATATCAATGATTTTATCACTATAATTAACGATAAAGAAGAATTAAGGATCAATCAAAAGCAAATTGAAGTTAAACAATGGGAAAAAGTGCAGCTTGGTAATTTTTGTGTAACTAGCGAGATTGAAAGTATCAAGGTAGATATTACTAAATTAAGCTTAAAATTGGTAATTCCCAATCCTTCTCCTAGTGGTTTCAAGCAAACAGATGTTATTGAACCAATACAAAAAGCTGTTACGAAAGTCATTCAAGACTTTCCGAAGCCAGGACAAGGGAAAAACTTGTCTTATGCAAGCTTGCAACAAGCTATTCTTACACCAATTAGTTCGCCAGAATTACAAAATTTATTGCGAGGCGTTACTTACGTTATCGAAAATTTTGACCTAACAGCAACTTCTCAATCTGATAACCGCACTCAAACAAGAAATATTAACAACAATCAAGAGATTCATGTTCGTTCCGTCGAAATAATCAAAGAAATCAACCCTCTAGCAACAGTAGAAGTGAAATAACCCTACTAAGCAGTGGACTGTTTTAATTAATTTAGCGCATTGTTATCGTCATCTCATATAAATGCTTGCTGCAACTGGCCATACCTGCTATACTGATTTACATGGTTGTCGAGAAAGGTCTCATTTCTCCCACAACCCCACTTTTCTACGACCCTACTCTCATCTTGTTCTAGACTGAGAAAACAATGACAATTAGTGGTAGAACAGCTAGTATTATAAGTCGGTTTCCCCACTTCTATCCTCCTGAAGATCCTACGAGTTTTTTACCTCAATTTTTGGATGTTTTTGGAGAGATACTAGACGAAGTGGAGCAGGATTTAATCCGTGTCTTAAAATCTCATTTTATTAATACAGCAGACAATTTTGGTTCTCTGGGTTTCACCGCTACCCAAAAAGGAGATTTAGATAAAATCTTTGCTCTTATGTTAGCGGAATTGGGAGGAACATCCCAATTAACCCAAGTCAATCCCGAATTTCAACCTAGGGACTTTACACAAATCTCCCTATTAGTGAAAGAATTGGTTGATTCAGAAAACCCTTTATCGAGTTATATTTTTACAAAAATTAAATTATTTGAAAATACAGAAAATTTAATCAATAAATATCATGTCAGCAATTCCTACTTCTCCAAGGATTTTCAGTTTCACTTATCACTAATTCTTAAATTGATTATTGGAGAGGATGCTTTTACTAGCTATCTGCGCGATAAATTATCAGCAGAAACTAAAGAAAAATTATTCAATTATGATGGTTCAGCATCTATTAACCCTGATCTAAATCTTGCATTAGTTAAGGAATTTAATAAGATTTTACAAGAAGATCGTAATCTTTATAAATACCTGCAACAAAGAAATTTACAGATCAACCTTTTCCAACAAATTAATCAAGGCTTAGAACCAGTAAAGATAGTATTAGCAAAAGGATTGTATCGGCGTTTACCTCTAGACATTCAAAGAATACTTTCTCGACAAAACCCGCCTTTTCAACCTCAAGATATTACGCCTGAAATTGAGATTGACTTAAAAAATCAATTAAAAGCTTTATTTAAAAATATTTCCTTTGTCCAACAATTACTTGCTGTAATTAATCAAGCTGAAGCAGCGACTACATTTTTATCAACCCAAGCAATCAACAGTTTATTAGAAATTGACAAAATTAGTTTATCTAGTTTGTTATCGGTTCCAGAAAATACCACTAATCTAGAAATAGCCAAGCTTTCCCCCGCAGCGGAATACCTTCTATCTCAAGTCATCGTTGGAGATGATTTAATCCGACTCAATCGAATGCTATTAGAATCGGTTTATCCAGAGGAAATTCCCTCCAGTAAAACGCCGACAGCAAGAGAAGTCGCTGAACAACTTGCTCAAGCTTTCAATCAGAAAATTTTAACTGATGACAAATTCTATGAAAATAATAAAGAAAGTTTTACTTTTAAAAGCCTATCTCGCGAAATGCAAAGCTTGATTCAGTCTAAATCACAAATTAAACGGCTGAATCGCTTACTGTTAGAAACAGCCTATCCCACTTATTTAGAAAAAAATATTACTGTCTATCGTAAACGTCTTGAACGCCTAATCGATGTTTTAAAATCTGGTGCTTCAACTAAAGAGGGAATAGTCAAAATTGTTGCTGCAAACTTAGGAATGAGTACGGATGATAGCCAAGAGATCAAACCTTGGGAATCTTACCTTTTTGACATTCCGATAACCTTGGAACCCTCTCTTAGTAAGCTTACTGTACCCGCAGAACTTCAGCAAGTCTTTCGAGAAAAAGGATTAATTTTGGCATTTGGGACAACTATTGTGTTAGAGAAATCTCAACAATGTTGGTTGCTTACTGATGCCAGCCAAGGACAAGTTTATCGTATTCTTAAAAAAAATGGAACCCTTAAGGTTTATCGTCAGTTAATTCGGGTAATTGAATTTTTTCCTGAATTGGTTTTTCATAAATATACAATTCATCCTCATATTGGTAAATTTAATGTCCAGAACCCCAATGCTGTTCTGGCTATTCCTGCGATTCAAATCAAGATTTTAGATAATCGTGAAAATCCGCAAGGTTCTTTATCACCTTTAACGAATATTTGTCTAATTAATCTCACTAATAATCAATCTATAAAATATGAAGCAAGTCTCAATATCAATCAAATTTTATTAATCCTACCAGATGGTTCAGCTATGGTAAATGGAGTAACAATTCCTAAACCTCCACTTGTGGGATCTATACCGAGTTTACCTTTAGGTCAATCTGAATGGTCAATAGAAGCGGATATTGGCAATCCACAAGTTACTTTTGATTACACTCTGTTTGACTTTTCTTTATTTGAAAATGCCGAAAATAATCCAATTACATCTGAGCAACAAGCTAAATCTTATTCCTTGGTGGTTACATTCTCTTTTTATCAAATAACTCCAGGAGGTTTCACAGTTAAGATTCCTTGGCAAATCCCAGGTTACAGTGATCGCTTTGACGAAAGCTTAGATCATCCACGCCACCAAATCCAAAGTTTAATTGAAAAAGTCAAAGCATCGGGGATTTGTGCTAAAATTGCTTATGAACAACAATTTCAAGAAGACCATCAAATCCAGGAAAAATTGTCATTTAAAGGAAAAGGCAAATTTTCAGAAGATCATAACATAACTGATAAATTTGATGGTCGATCTCAACAATCTTTGCGTTCTGAACAGGAAATGTCTGATACATTTTTGACCTCAGCCGTATTTGACTACACTTATTTTGATACAATTGTATTTACCTAAGGAGATCTAGCTATGGCTATCCAAGACACAATGGACATCAAAGGAAGTCTCACCATCCAAAAAAGAGACTTGAATAATCAACTGGTAGAAGAAATTCACGCTAACAACACTATTGTCACTTCTGGACGGAGATTAGTGGCTCAACTTTTTAGTAAAGACTTCAAAGACACAATTAAACCAGTTTCTCAGATTGCGATCGGAGGTAATGATAAAGCGGTCAGTGATGATGATTTACAATTAGCACAAGAAATCTTCCGCAAAAAGATAAATCCCATTAAGGACAGTGATTTAGTTCTGTTACCTGATAGCAAAAGAATCAAACTAACAATAACGGCTGATCTCCAAGCAGAAGAAGGTAATGGAGAATTAAAAGAAGCGGCTTTGTTTAATGCGGATAAAGTCATGTATAATAGGGTTATCTTTAAACCCATCAATAAAACTAAAGATTTTATTCTTACCCTGATTTGGGAAATCACCTTTTGAAATAAACCTAATCTTTTCTAAATTAACTTACACTCTAATTATTGGTGACAATCATGCCATTAGCCGACACTCTCAACAGAAAACCGGGTGACATTCTCAAGTCTGATGATTGGAATGTCATAATCAAAGAAATCGACCGCTTAGAAACAGCAAAAATCAATCGAGATGGAGCCGACACTCTTAAAGGACCGCTAACTATTGCTGAAGCCTTAAACGCCAATAGTAATGTCACTATTAAGGGAAGTCTAAGTATTGTTCTTCCTCAACCTCAAGATCCTTCAGGTCAGATTTTAGTTTTAGGATCTACTAATGCTTCTAATCTACGATTAGGCTATCATCAAGATTATTCTTGGATTCAATCTCATGGTAGCAAACCTTTGCTTATCAATCGGTTGGGGAATAATATTGGCATTGGTAGTGGTAGTACAATAAATCCAGTTGCTAGTTTAGATATTGCCTCAGCTTCTCGCACTGGAACTCATCCGACAGCCATTAAAGGTCTATATATAACCGGTGATTTTAATGCTGATAATGATGGTGTAGAATTTCGCCATAGTAGTGGTACTCAAGGAATTGGCTTTGGGTTCAATACCATTTATGCAGCAGGAAGTAATCCTAATCAAGATTTACAATTAAAACCAAAAGGGACAGGAGAAGTTAAGGTTTCTGGAAGTTTATCAGTTTCTGGTATTGTTAAAGCCCAAACATTAACAGTTTCTGGTGATTTATCAGTAACAGGTTCAGTTAGTTTTGGTTCACAAGTGCGTCAAATGCTTAATTTATGGTCAACTGGCTATGGAATTGGCATACAAAATATGACCCAATATTTTCGTAGCGATTACAACTTTGCTTGGTATCAAGGTGGTTCACACAATGATGCTGAATTAAATGCAGGTGGTGGAAGATCCTTGATGACTCTTGATAGCAATGGCGTTCTTTCAGTTTCTGGTATTGTTAAGATTGGAAGCTTGCAATTGGGAGGTTTTACCTCTGAGGATAAAGATGAATGGCCTAATGTATTTTGGTCTCGTGATCTGAATCAAAATTGGGATGAAGGACTGATTAAACATTCGTCCAGTCGAGGAGTTTTTAAAAAAGCAGGATTTGGTATTCATCTTCACCAGAATCGAGAGTTTGGGTTTTGGTCAACTGGTTGGAATCCATTATTTGCGGTTGACGGAGGTACTGGTAATACTTATATTAGGGGTAATCTAGATTTACAAGGCTCTGCATTCCTAGGTTATGAAAGTGATATCTCCAATTTTGGTACTCCTCTTAAGTCAGGTTTTTATCAAAATGGCGGCAGCGAAATCCCTGGTGATGTACCCGATACTTCCAATAAGTGGACACACTTAATAACCGCTCGTCATAGCAACACATCTAATAATCATCAATTGCAAATTGCCTCAACATTTGTCAGCAATGATCGACTTTTCTTTAGAAAAGTTGCGGGCTTAGAAACCAATAATCCTGGTTGGAACGAAGTAGCAACAAGAGGTGGAAATACCTTTGTAGGTCATCAAATTATTAATGTAGGAAATTTGACAATCACCAATAACAGTAATACATTTAGAATAAGCGTAGAAGGAAATCGAGTAGTTTTTTATTTATCGAATGCAGTTCACGGTACTAATAAACAAATATCTTGGGACGGGGATAATAATTGGGATCAGGTCTCATAATTATGAACGCTTACAAGAACTTAAATCTGAATAAGAATCTGGACATAAAGTTCTTCCTGATTTAGCATAATCGGTACAATTGTATAAGATAAAAAAGCCACCAAAACACCCGTATCAACAATCACTTGATAGAATATTACTGTCCATAACCCTGCATATATTCTGGATTGGTCGAAAGATATCCTGGTCTCTCCCCCACCCCAATCGAAGCCTGGGCCACTTCAAAAAATGAGCGAGGAGTAGTTTCCAGTTCTGTAGTGCTTGCTTTCTGACGTTTTGTCCAGATAAACTCTACGTTTGTTCACAGGAAAAGTCGCTCAACAGACACTAAAATATCAGGAAATGCTAGGGGTGTGATCGCTCCTTGAACAACCCTAAATTCTTCAAGGTACTGACTTCCTTGAGGATTTCTGAAGACAATCACCTGCTTGGTTGCTAAATCTAAAACCCAATATTCCTCAATTCCAGCCGTTGCATAAATTGCCAGTTTAATCTCTAAATTCTTCTTTAAGCTTGTCTTGGCAATTTCTATAATCCAGAAAATATCTTGAGAACCTGGATGGCGATCATTGTAGGATGATTCTGGTAGTCGAACAATGGCAATATCAGGTTCGGGTTCCGAGTCAGATAGGGTAATTGGTCCATTGAAACGGACATCAGCCTTGCTTGAAAGCAAATCTTCTAAATATTTTACACCTCGTTTAGCTGTAGTGTAATGAAGCGGGGTTTCTGGACTCATTTCAAAAATTTTGCCATCTAATAATTCCCAACGACGATCGCGCAGAATACCTGCTGCAATCATCTGATGATAATCTTCTAAAGAACATTTAGCCAATGTTTTCATATAACATTTACCTCTAAATCAAATAGCGCTAAAGCGCAACTACGAACCTACTTTTATAAGATGTCTAATGTCAGGATTTTGCCGTGCCACATAGTTAGCGAATCCTCTGTATCAGTTATCAGTGATATAATAACATGATATAGTGTTTTCAAATAAAATGTGGAAAGACCTCTGTAGAGGCGCAAGGAACCCGCGTCCTTATCTCGTTCCACAACTCAAATGTAAACGCTATAGCAAATCTAAATGATTCGTGAACTTCCTCTGTTCCCCATGTATGATAATGATCGTGTCGATCAATCACAGTGCGATCGCATATCTTATCAGTTGGAGGGAAATATATCTGGCTTGATCAAATGGCCAAAGAACTAAACATTAGCTGTCAGGCTGTGATTAAATAATAATAATAGCGATCACTTTAAACGCCTTATACCTAAAGAAACATGAAGGAACAACTAGAAAAACGCCTCGCTGTCAGGAATGTCAATGCTCTTTAAATAAATCTATGAATGTTGTCTATCAACTACAAGGCGTTGAATTTGAGTGGGATAGTCATAAAGCTCAGATTAATTTGGAAAAACATGGCATTAGCTTTGAGGAGGCAATAGAGGCGTTTTTTGACCCCTTTTACCAAGAAGGAGAAGCAACCCCCCAGAATGTTACCAATAGTGAACAACGTCGGTTTATTCTCGGTTATTCTTTAGAACAGCATCTTTTGTTAGTTATCTATGTAGAAAAAGGAAAAAGAAACTGGATAATTTCTGCTCGTCAAGCTACTAGGAATGAAAGGAAACTCTATGAACAAACCAGAAGATGAATATAGCTTAAAACTGCATCCCCGTCTTGAAGAGACAATCTCTCTGGATATTCCAAAAGACACCTTAGCCGCCATCAAAAAAGTAGCTGCTAATCGAGATATGTCTTATGAAGCACTGCTGAAGCTGTATATTGGACAAGGACTAAGACAGGATTTAACCAAAATGTTTTCTAACCGTATATTAGAGACAACAGCACAGGTTTTAGCCAAGCATATTGACTCAGAAGCAGAAATATCGAATATCATAGAAGAAATTCTTGCTCAAACAACTTATCACTAAAGGAACATGAAAGAACAAATCAAAGAACGCATCCAACAACTCAAAGCCGAATATGAGTCTGGTCAAAAGATGTTAGAGCCGTAGGTTGGGTTGAGCAATAATAACTCTATTAGCCATGCTATAACAGTTCAAAATTGCTGAACAACAAGCGAGATAAATTGGTGAAATATCAACAGAATTAGCCTTAAAATATCAACAGCAAATGCGAGAACTTAGGGAAATAAAACAACAGAGCGCTCACTGAATCAACAACAAAAAAACTCCTTGTCCTCTGTGTCTCTGGGGTGTTTATTAGAATTTTATTTAACCCATAAAAGGCGGTAAATGTAAATGGCTTATAGCAATTTTAAATTAGATGAATTAGTGAAAATTTTTGATTTAACCATTCAGGAAAACTCTGAATTATTTGATACCATTCCAGAACTAGAGTCTAGTGAACATTTAATAACAACTCTCCGGGAAACTGTCGATTTAGCAGTAGCTATCAACACCGAAAAAGCTCGTTCAGAAATGATTATTGCTCCCGTCCTATTAGAGTTGCGAAGGAAATTAAAACACCAAATTAGTCTATTTTCTGGAGTTGACTTTACTGTCGATTTCAGCCAAGGCTTGAACGGTATTTGCGACTTTATTATCAGTAAAAATCCAGAACAGTTATTTATTCGTCAGCCGATTGTCACAATTGTCGAGGCGAAAAATGAAAACTTAAACTCAGGATTTGGTCAGTGTATCGCTGAAGCGATCGCTGCTCAAATCTTCAACCAACAGGAAGGTAATAAAACCCCTGTCATTTACGGAGTCGTGACCATTGGAACTATCTGGAGATTTTTAAAACTTGTAGGTAAAACCGTTGAGATTGATTTGAGTGAGTATTATATTAAAGACATCAACAAAATTTTAGGCATCTTATACCATGCTATCATCAATGAAGAGCCAGGAGAGTAGATGATTTATGAAACCAGCGATAATTAATCTGCCAAACCATTGCAAAATCAGCCAACAACAGTTTAAAAAACTAGCAATAGCCAACCGAGAACTCCGCCTTGAACGCAGTAATACCGGCGAATTAATCATGATGTCACCTACTGGAGGAAGCACAGGGAAATACAACGCTAAACTCGCTAGTCGTTTTGTCATTTGGAACGAACAAACCCAATTAGGAGAGGTTTTTGATTCCTCCACAGCATTTAGCCTTCCCAATGGCGCAAACCGTTCTCCTGATGTCGCTTGGGTTAGTCGAGAACGATGGAATTGTCTAACCCGCGAACAACAAGACACCTTTCCCCCATTATGTCCTGATTTTGTCTTAGAATTGCGCTCTAAAACAGACAAGATGAAACCCTTACGGGAGAAAATGCAGGAATACCTAGCCAACCAAATGCGCTTAGGCTGGTTAATTGATACCAAAAATAAACTTGTCGAAATTTATCGCGCTGATCAACCCGTAGAAGTCTTAAAAAAGCCTGCTACTTTATCAGGAGAAGATATTTTACCCGGATTTGTCCTTAACTTACAGTTTTTGTGGTACGATCTAGAAACCCTAGTTTAAAAACTAACTTTTCCCACGATTTATTCCTATGAAAGAACAAATCCAAGAACGCATCGAACAACTCAAAGCTGAATATGAGTCTGGTCAAAAAATGTTAGCTGATCTAGAAACACAAGAGTCTAATCTAAGAACTACCATGCTTCGCATCAGTGGCGCAATTCAAGTATTAGAAGAACTGCTGGCTAAAGCTGAGGAAGAAGAAAATCTTGACGACGCTAAAAAAGTAGAAGTTCTCTCTCAATGAAGTAGTTAATATTCTTCCCCAAAACTGCCATGATTCAAAACCTAGTTTTGAGAATAATCAGCTTGCTAGTTAAAACCTTAGCAAGCGTTGTTTCTCCCGCAGAGCAACACATTAAGGCCGGACCGGTTGACTCAAATGATAGCAGTAATCTCCCGATGATTGTTATAACTCCGGGTTGCTTTACCATCAGCCAACAACCCGGAGAAAACACCTCTAATCAACCGCGTCCAGAAGAGTTTCGGGAAAAACTGGCTGTCATCCAAGGAAAACCTTTAGGACCATATATCTTAGCCAAAACACCCCTACAAGGAACGGTTCAGTGTCAAGCTTTCTTTGCTGAAGGTACCTTAACAGAAAAGCAAATTTGGCTTCAGGAAAAACAAGACTTTACCATCAATTATAAAACGCAAGAGTGTAACTTTACCTATGATATATCAAAAGCGAAAAGTATCCTGTTTATCTACTCTTTTGTCGGGATTTTTAGCCTAAGAAATTTTGAACAAGAACTTTTCATAGAGGTACAAGCTGCAAGTATCAATGAACTGGAAAAATTAACGGCTCTCATTGCTGGCTCTATCCTAACCCACCACGACCAATTAATCGAAGCCTATAATCAAGATACTACCTACAAAACAGAATATAATGCAGCTTCTTTGGGAATTTTAGCCCAACTGCGACAAATTCAGTTTTTAGCAGGAAATCCAGCCGATACATCCTCAATTAAAATGAAGCTGAAGTTTTTAGTAACCGGTCAACTGAAAGCAACACGAGCAATTAGTGAAAACTTCGGTATCATCGAAAAAATTGAGATTATAGAACCAACGGTTAGTCGATAATTTCCCGATCAATTTTGGGTAAACTGTCATCAAATTCCTGCGAAGTCTCTTGCCTCATCTCAACAGGCAATTTAAATACGCAGTTATCTTAATGGTGAGGTACAAAGTTGATACCAGCAAGGGAATCTTTAAGAAATTACCCAAAATCCCTGAGTCTAGATATTGACGGCGCTAGACTCCCAACGTATAGATAAATACTGTTTCTGGAAGCCCATGACTGTGAGCTACGAAAAAATTACCCCACCGACAACAGGCTCGACAATTACTTTTTCTGAGGGAAAACCTCTAGTTCCCGACGATCCGATCATTCCCTTCATTCGCGGTGACGGTACGGGGGTCGATATCTGGCCCGCAACCGCAAAAGTTATCGATGCAGCGATCGCCAAAGCCTACGCTGGTCAAAGGAAAATCCATTGGTTTAAAGTCTATGCAGGCGATGAAGCTTGCGAAATCTACGGGACTTATCAATATCTACCCCAAGATACCTTGACAGCGATTAAAGAATATGGTATAGCCATCAAGGGTCCCCTGACCACTCCCATCGGTGGCGGGATTCGTTCCCTGAATGTGGCTTTGCGGCAAATTTTTGACCTTTATGCCTGTGTTCGTCCCTGTCGTTACTATGCGGGAACCCCTTCCCCCCATAAAACCCCGGAAAAACTCGATGTCATCGTCTATCGGGAAAATACCGAGGATATCTATCTCGGCATCGAATGGAAACAAGGCACGGAAATCGCCGATAAACTGATTAATTATCTCAATACGGAACTAATTCCCGCCACTCCCGAACACGGTAACAAACAAATTCCCCTCGATGCGGGCATCGGGATCAAACCGATTAGTAAGACGGGTTCCCAAAGATTAGTCCGCCGGGCGATCGAACGAGCGCTGACTTTACCCAAACCGAAAAATCAAGTTACGCTTGTCCACAAGGGTAACATTATGAAATATACGGAAGGGGCGTTCCGGGATTGGGGTTATGAATTAGCTAAAAGTGAATTCCGGGATGTGTGCGTTACCGAGATGGAATCATGGATCCTGAGTAATAAGGAGAAAAACCCTGATCTGAGCATCGAAGATAACGCCCGCATGGTGGAACCGGGTTATGATGCCCTCACGGACGAGAAAAAAGCTAAAATCTGCCAAGAAGTGACCAGTGTTCTCGATGCTATCTGGGAAACCCACGGCAATGGGCAATGGAAAGATAAAATTATGGTTAATGATCGCATTGCCGATAGTATCTTCCAACAGATCCAAACCCGTCCCGATGAATACTCGATCCTCGCTACCATGAACCTGAATGGCGATTATCTCTCCGATGCGGCAGCGGCGATCGTCGGTGGTTTAGGGATGGGACCCGGGGCGAATATTGGCGATAGTTGCGCTATTTTTGAGGCAACCCACGGTACAGCCCCTAAACACGCCGGTTTAGACCGAATTAACCCCGGTTCGGTGATTCTTTCTGGGGTAATGATGTTGGAATACATGGGATGGCAAGAAGCGGCCGATTTGATTAAAAAAGGCATCGCAGCAGCGATCGCTAATCGACAAGTTACCTACGATTTAGCGCGTCTGATGGAACCTCCCGTTAATCCTCCCCTGAAATGTTCCGAATTTGCCGATGCGATTATCTCCCATTTTGGGGATTAATTTTCCGGTTAGGGTAGCCTGAAAACTGCCCTATTTTTCGGAAAATCCCGTAAGGGACTTGCGCTTTGATAATGTACCTTTTGGGCGAACGCAGTTCGCCCCTACATTGTGGACAAAATCCGTTACTGTAGGGGCGCAATGCTTGCGCCCTCTTTGAACAACTTCTGCTGCTCACCTTAAGTGAGAGAAAATCACCAATATGATCCCATTTTTCTTTATTTGCGTCACAACGAATGCAGGCTTGGCAAGCATTCGAGCGTGGATGTCTGTCATGGATTGAGAAATTTGGTATGAGTTAAAACTTGTAGGATGTTTTGAGTGAGCAGCAAAACGGAATAAAACGGGTTTGGTCGTAATATTTCCTTTGTCTGTTTGTGTTTTTTGGGCAAGAGGAGGTAAGGATTGATGATACTCAACCCCTCTGTTTACGAATGATACAGGGGTATAAGATAATTCATAGTTAAAATCAGCAATACCAGAACCCTTTACTTTTTATTATCAAACTCCAACGATAAAATCACCGGCAGTTAAAGCTAATTGTGGGGAGAGGGTAGCCAACTGAATCGCCATAGCTGTAGTGGCACTACCATCGGCATCGAAGAATAAAGCTCCATTGGTGGAATTATAGATAAAACGATGGTCAGCAGTCGTTGCTGTGGTGGCTCCGGCGCCGATGCGGAATTGACTAGAATCGATAGCCGTTCCCAGCGTCAACCCACCACCAAATTGAGACGCAGAAACCACAAGGGTATCATCGATTACTTTGAAATCGGTAATTGAGTCAATGCCGGTACCCGGTGCATTCAAGACAAATTGTTCGAGTCCCGAACCTCCTGTGAGAATATCATTACCATTGCCGCCAACTAGAGTATCATTGCCACTACCGCCTAGCAGGGTATCGTTTCCGTCTAGTCCGGTAAGGGTGTTAGCGGCATTATTCCCTGTCAAAAGGTTATTGCTGCTATTGCCTGTCCCATTAATGGCTAAAGTTCCCGTTAAAGTCAGATTTTCAAAATTAGTGGTTAGGGTGTAGGAAGCAAAACCAACTTTAACCGTATCGGTTCCTGCGTTAGCATTTTCTGTGATTGTATCCCCGACATCAATGGTGTAAGTGTCGTCACCAGCGCCTCCTTCGAGGGTGTCATTACCGGCTTTTCCATCAAGAGAATCATTCCCTTCTAACCCAAGAAGAAGATTATTGCCACTATTGCCATTAAGACTGTTGTTTAGGGTGTTCCCAGTGCCGTTAATAGCAGCATTGCCACTGAGGTTGAGGTTTTCTAGGTTGTCTCCCAAAGTGTAGGTAAAACTAGCTGTGACAGTATCAGTTCCTTCGTTAAGATTTTCTATCAGGGTATCTCCCCCATCAATGGTGTAGTTATCATTGCCGCTGCCACCCACGAGAGTATCATTACCTAATCCCCCATTGAGGTTATCGTTACCTGCTAATCCTTCCAGTCGGTTATTGCCGTTATTTCCTGTCAGGCTATTGTTACTGCTATTACCTGTGCCGTCAATATTTCCTGTAGCGAGTAAGGTTAAATTTTCTAGGTTATTAGCGAGAATGTAGCTGAAACCCGCTTTTACGGCATCGGTTCCTTCGTTGGGATTTTCAACAATCGTATCACCGGCATCGATAGTATAAGTATCATTGCCAGCACCACCAACGAGAGTATCGTTACCTGCCTTGCCATCGAGATTATCGTTACCTGCTAATCCTTGCAGTCGGTTATCACCGTCATTACCAATTAGCGTGTTATTGAAACTATTTCCCGTGGCATTGAGGTTATCTGTTCCTAACAGGGTGATATTTTCTAGATTGGTTGCTGTTAAGTCGAAATTAATCGAAGTTTGAACAGTATCGGTTCCTTCGTTGGCATTTTCGACAATGACATCGTTAAGGTCATCGATGATATAGGTATCGTTGCCTGTATTTCCAATTAGGCTATCAACACCCGCACCGCCATTGAGGGTATCATTGCCAGCATTACCGATAATTGTGTCGTTACCTGCTAGTCCGCCGAGGTTATCATTGCCACTGCCGCCGATGAGTTCGTTGTTGTTGGTATCTGCGTCATCATTGGTAATTGTGCCTATCACGGCTGCGGTTGTGCCAATCGTGTAACTGGTGCCACTGGTGAGGGTAATGCCAATGGTTTCATGGGGTTCAACGATATTATCAGCGGTGGGATTGAGGGTCAGGGTAGCGGTGGATGAGCCGGCTAGAAATGTAATCGAACCTGCTGTTGCACTGAAACTATTACCCCCACTACGGGTGTAGTCATTGCTGAAAGTAGCCGTTCCACTGACGTTGAAGTTAACGGTTAAAGAATTAGTTTTGTCTCCAGTGCGAGTGAAGGTATAGATAAGGTTCGGTGAACCGTTTTCATTGACATTACTGGGATTAACCGCTAGACTGACTTGCGGCAATTCTATAGCGGCAGCAATGAAGACAAAAGCCTCCGAGTTCAGTTCTAAACCAGTAAGATTGGCGAAAATAGCGATAAGTTCATCTGGTTCACCCACCGGCTGGTCTAGGTAGAGATGGGTATCGTTATTGACGGTTTCTAGACGATAATAACTCTTGTCGCCGTGCAGTTGTACGATGTCATCTTCGATCGAGCTAAAGTCTTGAATTAGGGCGTAGTCTGTGGCACCATTACTGCTATGATTGCGATCATCGTAGCTCCACCAACTTTCATCACCGAGGATAAAGCGATCGCTGCCTGTTCCTCCCGTCATTGTATCAATTTCATTAAGACCCGGGGTGAGGCTATGGCTATCAACTCCTAAAAGAGTGTCATTACCTGCTTGTCCATCGAGGCTATCACTGCCGGTTGTTCCTGCCAAAAAATCTTGATTACTGCCGGTGATTAAGGTTAATCTATCAATGCGATCGTAGGTTACTTGGTTATCAGTGGTGTTGATACTCCCTGAACCATTGCTGTAGGTTGAGGAGACTGGAGTTGTTAGGCTAGAATAGCCTACGATCAGGTGGTCGATGCCTTCCCCCCCATCTACCGTATCTATTCCTAAACCAGTGTAGATGACATCGTTGCCTGTACCACCTAAAAGGTTATCATTACCGCCGCGTCCTTCGAGGGTGTCGTTACCATCTTGTCCATTGAGGGAATCATTGCCATCGTCACCGATGAGGTAATCGTCGCCACCACTTCCGGGTACAATTACGCTTTCTATGCCGGTGATAGTTGCGGGGAAAACGATATTTCCAGAATAACCCGGTGCTATGTCAATGCGATCGTTACCGCCACCGCCGTCGATGATACCAGTATAGGGGCCATAGAAGATAAAGATATCATCCCCATCGCCCCCAATAACTGTACCTGTACCACTCAGGTTAAAGGTATCATCTCCCACACCACCATTGAGGGTATCATCTCCTGCCCCACCATAGAGGGTATCATTACCCGCGCCGCCATCGAGACTATCATCGCCATCACCACCAATGAGGTAATCTGCGCCACCGTTGCCAAAGATGGTATCGTTGCCAGAGGTTCCGTAGATAGTATCGTTGCCACTGCCACCCTGAACGTTCATTGCTTCGATGTTGGTGTAGGTGACGCTGTTATTAGTAGTGGTGATTGTGCCACTTGTACCCGTATTGGTAGAGGTAATATTGGTGGTTAGGGTAGAGTAATCGAGGAGTAGTAAGTCACTTCCATCGTTACCATTTACGGTGTCGATTCCCAAACCGGGGTTAAGGGTATCATTCCCGATTCCACCCAAGAGATTATCGTTTGCTGCTAGTCCAAAAATCTGGTCATTTCCGCCTAGGCCATCAATGGTATCATTTCCTGGTGTTCCGTAAAGGGTGTCATCTCCTTCGGTGGGGTTGCTGGAAACGTCATTATCAATAATCGTTATTGTAGCTGTATTTGTTCCTAAAACTGCGCCACCTATAGGATTAGAAAGATTGATGGTAAAGGTTTCATTTCCTTCAGAATCAGGGTCATTATTAATGGGAATGGTGATAGTTTTTTGACTTTCTCCTGCATTAAAAGTTAATGTTCCACTAACAGAAGTATAGTCTTGTCCGGCTTTTGCTGTTCCGTCATTGGTGTTATAATCAATGGTAAAGGTTTGCTGGCTAATTCCTGTTAATTTAACTGTTACAGTTGCTTGGTTTTGAGATTCATTAATGGTTGCGTCAGCGATAGAAATGGTAGATGTTCCATCAAGAACCTCGACAATTCCTCTTAAGTTATAGACATTAAATTTATAATCATTCCATCGTCCAATTCCACCCCAATTAAGACCAGCATAGTCCTCATTACCTGAATTATTAGGCTCTCCCGATGCCCAATTTGTATAGGTAACAGGTTCACCATTAATCCATTGCCAATTACCTTCTTGTACTGCATCAGTAAAACCAATCCATAAATATTCAGATCCACCAAAAGCATTAACTAAAAATTGATTTTCTGCTGCATCATTAATGGTAACTAAATTGCCTCCTATTGCTTGCGCTTGTGCTTGTGCATCTGTCCAAGTGGTTGCAGTCGTTAGATAATAAGTAATCGGAGTATCAACAATAGTTAAAGTAGCAGTTTTTTGTGTTCCTAATGTTGCGCCATTAGTAGGATTACCGAGGGTTAAATTTACGGTTTCGTTGCCTTCATAACCAGTATCTTTGACAATGGGAATAGCAATTTTCTTGCTGGTTTCGCCATCAGCAAATGTGACCGTAATCAGTGCATTATTGTAGTCATTGGATGCTGTTGCTGTCCCGTTACTAGGAGTAACAGTAACACTAACTTGTCCCTGAGTATTAATGCTACGAGTTAAAGTAATTTCGGTGATAGGTGTACCGTCTTCTTTGACAGAATAATTAGGTTGACTGAAAGCAATTACACCAGAATCAGCCACATCAATTAGGTTAATATCAAAAGATTTATCGTAGGTTAATCCGCCTTGATCTTGCGTCCGAATAGTGATAGTATGCTTTTGATTAGTTTCGTAATCTAATTTAGTTCCATCAGCGACAATTAATTGATTACTGTTAATTGCAAAGCGACCACCTGCATTATCAACTAAACTGTAACTAAAGGTATTATTGGCATCGGGATCAGTGGTAGTTAATGTGCCGATAACTGTTCCGTTAGGGCTATTTTCATCAATGTTATTCTTGCTGAGTTGGATATTTGTCGGGGCTTCATTAACATTATTAATAGTAATGTTAAAAGTAGAAATAGGTGGGTCGCTGGTATTAAATTTTCGTGCATAGATACCGTATCCACTTCCATCTTGATTTTCTGATGTCCAAGTAATGATAACAGAACTTCCATCTGCTAAGGTTGTTATGGCAGGAACCCATTGATTATTAGCAGTGTATTGATTTATGGCAAATTCATTACCAATCTTATTACAATTAGCGTCAAATTGCTGTCCATAAATACCATAACCACTACCATCTTGATTTTGGGATTGCCAAACAACAACAAATCCACCATTACCTAAAGCAGTTACAGATTGATAAAATTGATTTCCAGTAGTATAAGTATTAATTAGAAATTCACTGCCTATTTTATTACCGGTGGAGTCAAATTTTTGTCCATGAACACCATAACCACTACCATCAATACCATTTCCATTCCAGTCTCCAGATTCGTAAGTAACAACAAATCCACCATCAGTTAATACAGCTATTTTCGGGCCAGAACAATCATAATAAGGACTAGAATGAATTTGAAACTGATTGCCTAGCTTATTACCATTGTTGTCATAACGCTGTCCATAAAGACCCCAATGACCATTATTTTGAGGATAGGATTGCCAAGCAACGATTAAATCACCATTATTTAGGGTTATTGCGGCCGCTTGTATTTGGATTCCAGAAGTATAAGTATTAATTGGGAAATTAGTACCTACTTTATTGCCATTAGCACCATAGCGTTGTCCATAAATATTACCATCAACATCTCCTGATTCAGATGCCCAAGTGACAAAGAAACCACCATCATTAAGAGTTGTTACTGAAGGATAAGGTTCCCACCATTGGGTATCTTGAGTATAGGTACTAATTTGAAATTCACTGCCTACTTTATTGCCATTAGTATCATAGCGTTGTCCATAAATAGGATTACCACTTCCATCTTGTAATTTAGATGCCCAAACCACAACAAAACCGCCACTATTTAAAGCTGTAATTGAGGGGTTATATTGAGCATTTTGAGTGTAGGTATTAATTTGAAATTCACTGCCTATTTTATTACTATTAATGTCGTAACGTTGCCCATAGATTCCCCAATCACTGCCATCTTGTCCTTGAGATGACCAAACGATTACAAAGCCACCATCTTTTAAAGCTGTTGTTGATGATTGATGGTAGTTATCATTAAATCCTTGATTATTAGTTGTATAGGTATTAACCTGAAATTCATTTTTGACATCGGCAAGGGTAAATTTAAAGTTATCAGATGTGGTTTCACTTCCGTTATGCTGATAGGTTAAAAGACCATTATCTATATCAGCTTGGCTGAAAGTATCACCCAGTTTTAAAGTTGTACTGGTGGGTACAATTCCTGTTGTCCAAGTTGCACCATAAATTGTGCCATTATTATGATTATTAGTTAAGTCTGTAACCGTATTTCCTGAACCTTCATTAAAGTTCCAATAACCGACCAACCCAGTTTCATTACCTGTTAATTGACGATTCATGTCAGCTTGAATTTCAGCTTGAGTTCTGGCTTTATTCCAGATTCTAACTTCATCAAAAACTCCATAAAAATCTGCATCAGGAGGAACCCAATTACTTTTACCAATATACTGATTATAGCGAATAGTATTGACTACAGGGTAAATATTACCAGAAGCCTTTATTTGACCATTCCAGTAGATATAGGCATTGCCATTGCTATTAGTAACTGCGGCAACATGAGTCCATTGATTTTCAGGAAATATTTCATTGGTAATAATTTTTATTGTGCTACTACCTTGGTAATTTTCCATAAACATTTGACCAGAACTGCCATACCAACCAAGTACAATATTATTATTTATTCTCCCATTTCCCAAATCAATAATTCTCTGCCAATAGCGATGAGAATCTTTAGCATAAACCCAAGCTTCAACTGTAATTGCACCTCCTATAGCACTAGCTGGTAAGTTTACATAATCACTACCTCCATCAAATGATAATGCTTTACCAGTGGGATTATTGAGAATTAACTGACCGTTATCAGGTAAATCAGTTAAGGTATAGATAATCTCTGTGGGTAACTTATTAGTTTCAACAGCTTTAAGAACAGCATTATTAATCAGTTTTGTTTGTCCTTCATCAAGGATGATTACTTGATTAACTTCGTTATCAACTATCGTTAAAGTTGCTTTGTCTTGTGTGCCTATTGTTGCGGCACCTGTGGCATTTGTTAGGGTTAAATTAAGGGTTTTATTACTTTCAAATTGGAGATCATCTACAATAGGAATAGTAATAGTTTTAGAGGTTTCCCCATTATTAAAGATGACAGGGATAGAATTATTAGGATAATCATTAGGACGTTTAGCTGTTCCATCACTTAAAGCTATCGTCGCGCCAACTTGTCCATCACTTCCACCTGTACGATTAATGGTGACAACATTAACGGGTGTTCCGTCTTCATTAACACTAAATTGAGCATCACTAAAGGCTAAAGTTCCGGGTTTTGGTATATCATCATCAATAATAGTGATTGTGACTGCATTAGAATCATGGGGAATACTGATATAGTCATCGGTTCCATCGAATAAGAGAGAATAATCGTTACTCATAATCTACCCCTTCTCTTAGCTGTGATTCCAAGCAAAACCGAGCGGAGATTAGTCGGAAACTAACCTACAAAAATCACCCACACTTTTACCAGATAATTGTGACTAGAACTGTTATAAAAATGCCGAGCTTGACTACATATACCCAGTCAATTGAGCGCAAATCAACTTCTTAGCTGTTCTGACACTATTATAGAAATCCTAGGATCAAAAGTTCCAGTATAAATACTCAATCGCAACAAAAAGAAATAAACAACCAAAATGTTGTTTATTTCAGTAGTCGTGCAAAATTAATTTCCTAGTCGAGACAGGAGACAGATGAACGTAGGTTGGGTTGAAGCATGAAACCCAACGCCCGATTATGTTACGCTACCGCTAACCCATCCTACAAATAATTGTGCCTCCCTACTTATATCAGGGATCAAGAAAAGTCGTCGTTCTACGACGGGGTTTTAAACCCAAATTTTCGATAATCTCGATCGCAGTAGCTTTGCTCTAGCCCACTGGACTTATTTAGTACAAAAACACTATCGCAGACGTTTTAAGCGTTCTTGGAGAATTTGGGCTTGTTTTTCGGCCTCCGCTAAAGCTTGCTTCGTTTTTTGGATTAAAGCTTCTGGAGCTTTTTCGACAAAGCTAGGTTTATTCAAGCGATCGCTCAAACTCTTGATTTCCCCTTCCACTTTAGCTAAATTTTTCGCTAATTTCCCGGCCAATACCGATATATCAACCAATCCGGACAGGGGGATGAGGATTTCTACCGTAGCGACAACACCAGCGATCGCCTGATTGACTTCCTCGGTTAATTTGGCCGTCAAAATTAACTTTTCGATCTTGGCCAGGTCTTTTAAGTACACTTGTCCGCGTTGCAAAATAGCTAATTCTTGGCTGTTTTCTGTCTGTAAAATTGCCGTGATCGTTGCCCCCGGTTTAATCCCTGCTTCGGCGCGCAAATTACGCAACACCCGAATACTTTCAATTAATAACTCAAAAGTATTTTCTAAATCTAGATCGATCAGAGAACTATCAGCTATTGGATAGGTTTCTAAGGCCAAAACCTGCTGATTTTCTTGGGTTAAATGATGCCAAATTTCCTCGGTAATATGGGGCATAAAGGGATGTAATAATTTTAATGTCCCTGCCAAGATAAAAGCCAAAGTTTGCTGGGCCGTAGCACAGGAAACCGATTCTTTATCCTTCCATAAACGAGTTTTCACTAACTCGATATACCAATCACAGAAATCGCGCCAGATAAATTCGTATAGACCTTTTGCCGCTTCCCCCATGCCATAATTTTCTAGATAATCTCTAGTTTTTTGTACTGTTTGATGATAACGAGATAAAATCCAGCGATCGGCTAATTCTAAATTTTCTAAAACTGGTTCTCCCAATTCTTCTGGGGTTTTTCCCTCCAGATTCATCATGACAAAACGGGAAGCATTCCAAATTTTATTGGCAAAATTTCGGGCAGCTTCTACGGATTCCGATTCATCGGTTTTACGGTTGTATTGCAGACTGATATCCTGTCCTGCTCCTGCCACTTCTCGAATTAAGGTATATCGTAAAGCATCGGTTCCATATTTATCAATTAAAATTAGGGGATCGATGCCGTTATTGGCAGATTTAGACATCTTTTTGCCGTTTTCATCCCTAACTAAACCGTGAATATAGACATCTTTAAAGGGCATTTGTCCCGTAAAATAGCCCGCCATCATCGTCATTCTGGCCACCCAGAAAAAGATAATATCAAAACCGGTGACGAGGGTTGTGGTGGGATAATAGGTGTCTAGATCAAGGGTTTTTTCTGGCCATCCCATAGTCGAAAATGGCCACAATCCCGAGGAAAACCAAGTATCTAAAACATCGGGGTCTTGTTGAATAATTATATCCTCTCCATACTCTTGTTTGGCCTTGGCTAAAGCGGAGGTTTCATCCTGAGCAACGACGAAGGGAGTATGGTTAGTAATTTCGTTGTTAGTTTCACTGATAATATACCAAGCGGGAATTTGATGACCCCACCACAGTTGTCGAGAAATACACCAATCTTTTAGTTTAACTAACCAGTCGCGATAAACTTTTGTCCATCTTTCTGGCACAAAACGGGGCGAGTTTTCCTGATCTAAACAGGCTAAAGCTTTTGTGGCTAAAGGTTCAATTTTAACGAACCATTGGGTAGATAAAAGGGGTTCCACGGGAACTTTACCTCGATCGCTATAGGGGACACTATGACGATAGGCTTCAATCTTAACTAAAAAGCCGTCTTCATCGAGTTTTTTAACGACATTTTTGCGGGCAACAAAACGATCTTGACCTGCGAATATTCCGGCATTTTCGTTTAAACTGCCGTCTAAATTCATGATATTAATAAAGGCTAAATTATGGCGTTTACCCATCTCAAAATCCTTGGGATCGTGGGCCGGCGTAACTTTGACGCAACCAGTACCGAATTCGGGATCCACTAATTCATCGGCAATAATCGGGATTTCTCGCCCCATTATCGGTAAAGTGACGGTTTTGCCGATTAAATGGCGATAACGGGGGTCTTGCGGGTTGACAGCGACACCAGTATCACCGAGCATGGTTTCGGGCCTTGTGGTGGCTACTTGAAGATAACCGCTACCATCGCTGAGAGGATAGCGAAAATACCAGAGATTTCCCTCAATATCCTTGTTTTCCACCTCTAAATCGGAAACGGCCGACCGGGATTCGGGACACCAGTTAACTAAGTATTGACCGCGATAGATTAATCCGTCCTCATAGAGTTTGATAAAAGCAGTACGGACAGCATGGGAGAGTCCCTCATCCATGGTGAAACGTTCCCGCGTCCAATCGACGGATACCCCCAAGCGTCGCAGTTGATTAACAATGGTACTACCAGACTCCTCTTTCCATTGCCAAGCGCGTTCGAGGAATTTTTCCCTTCCTAGTTGATAACGGTCGGTTTTTTCGGCTTTTAATTGGCGATCGAGTATAGCTTGTACTGCAATACTAGCGTGATCCGTGCCGGGCAGCCAGAGGGTATTTTTGCCGGTCATGCGTTTGTAGCGAACAAGTGTATCAATCAAGGCACTCTCGAAAGCGTGACCCATGTGGAGACTACCGGTAACATTGGGAGGGGGGATGACTATACAGTAGGTTTCGCCGCCTTTTTCGGGGTTTGCTGTAAATATTTCTTGATTTTCCCAATATTGCTGCCATTTCGTTTCTGTGATCTTGGGATCGTATTGCTTCGATAGTTCCGAGGTCATGATGGGGGGATTCTACAATTCTTAGTTCTTTGTCAATTGTCCCACATTTGGGAGAGATCAAATTCTGGTTTAGTTGCTGGGTAAAAATTTTCAAAAGTCTTATTAAGATAGCTGTTAAGCTGTTAAGTATTTAAATTGCTTGTTGAGATTAGGCAAAAAGCAACCCCCCCCCAACCCTAGGGTTGATTCATGAATCAACCCTACTTAATAAGGGGGAGATCGGCACCCCCCTTATTAAGGGGGACAGAGGGGATCGAACCTAAAATCCATTTTTAATTTAATTATAACCAGCTACTTAAATTATGACCATAGCCACAGATAAAAGTACCTATAGCTTTGCCGAATATTTACAACTAGAGGAAACGGCAGCCTATAAACATGAGTATCAAGATGGGGAAATCGTACCGATGACAGGAGACACTACCGATCATAATAAAATTGCTCTCAATTTTGCCGCTTATTTAAAATTTGCCCTCAAAGGACAGAAATATAATATTTTTATCGGTGATGTGAAATTATGGATAGCGCAATATCGTCAAGCAACCTATCCCGATGTGATGCTAATTGAGGGTGAACCGATTTATTATGAAACTGGCAAGACAACTGTTACCAATCCCAGATTAATAGTAGAAGTCCTCTCAAAATCAACTCAAAATTATGACCAGGGCGACAAATTTCTCTATTATCGTTCGCTGCCGGAATTTCAAGAATATATTCTGATCAGTCAAAGTCGTCCCTATGTCATGCAGTATAACAAAACTGAGGAAAATAAATGGTTATTAACGGAATACGAGGGCGAAAATACCAGTTTATCTTTAACTTCTGTCAATTTCGATCTCAGTTTTCAGGAAATTTACGAAGGAGTTACTTTTAATATAATCAATGATTAAACCAGTTGTTTAAACCAGCTTAAGTTAACCAAAGAATCAATCAATTATGACCATAGCCACAGATAAAAGTACCTATAGCTTTGCCGAATATTTACAACTAGAGGAAACGGCAACCTATAAACATGAGTATCAAGATGGGGAAATCGTACCGATGACAGGAGGCACTACCGATCATAATAAAATTGCAGGTAATTTTTACTTTTATTTACGCCTAAAGTTACCACAGTCTAACTATAAAATATTTATCGGTGATGTTAAATTATGGATAGCGCAATATCGTCAAGCAACCTATCCCGATGTGATGCTAATTGAGGGGGAACCGATTTATTATGAAACTGGCAAGACAACTATTACCAATCCCAGATTAATAGTAGAAGTCCTCTCAAAATCAACTCAAAATTATGACCAGGGTGATAAATTTCTCTATTATCGTTCGCTGCTGGAATTGCAAGAATATATTCTCATTAGTCAAAGTCGTCCCTATATCATGCAGTATAACAAAACTGAGGAAAATAAATGGTTATTAACGGAATACGAGGGCGAAAATGCCAGTTTATCTTTAACTTCTGTCAATTTTGCTCTCAGTTTTCAGGAAATTTACGAAGGAGTGATATTTAACGATTTGCCTTGAATTTTCGTTTTTTTGCCAGTATTCTCGCCAAGAAAGTCCAGAAATCTATCTCTATAGGCTCAATTTCGCCGCTAAAGCGATCGCTACTGGGAAAATGCGATGTTCTTGCACTTGAATGCGTTCGTGGAGACTGGCCGCGGTATCATCCGGGAGAATGGGAACCACTGCTTGCATTAAAATTGGGCCACTATCTACCTCCGCGCGAGCGATATGCACAGTACATCCGGTCACTTTTACCCCTGCCGCTAAAGCTTGTTCCACGGCGCGCACACCCTTAAAACTGGGTAGTAAACTAGGATGGATATTAATCACGCGATCGGGAAAAGCATCTAGTAAAACCGGGGTGACAATTCGCATCCAGCCCGCCATAATTACCCATTTTACGCCGTATTCTTGGAAAGTTTCTACTATTGCCCGATCGAGTTCTTCTCTGGGTTTAAATTGACGATGATCGAGGAAAACCGCGGGGATATTGTAGTGAGCGGCTTTTTCTTTTACCTTGGCATCGGGATTATTGTAGATGAGGACAGAAATCTGGGCATTTAGCTGTTTTTTGGCGATCGCTGCTGCTAAAACAGCAAAATTGGAACCACTACCAGAAGCCATCACTCCTAAAGAGAGGGTTTCCTCTAGGGGAATATCGGCCAAACTAAGATCGGGAGAAATTAAACTGGGGGAAATTGTCATCATATTTTATAAGCGAGTTCGAGTGCATTGCAAAAGCTATTGAGGCGATTCAGCAAAGCATTATAGTAAGAATAAGCATCATCCCGTTCCTCTTGGAGATAGGCATACAAGGTTAGCTCAGGCTCTGAAGCTAGGTGATTTTTAGGGATATCGAAACCGACTTCGGTTAGGCGCGTCGATGCGATCGCAACTAGCAACGCCCCAATGGTATTGGACTCACCATTGTGAAGATCCCTCAGTCCGGGTAAGATGATCTCGGCCCCTGGCAACTCATTGAGATTCATGATTGTTTCTCCTCTGGTGGATATTCAAAACGTTCAATAAAGTTCTCGACTCTGCTTCTCAGCACATCACGGTTAAGAGAGGGTGAATCGAAAAAATCCCCATACCCCTATCTCCCTTATCCCCGTTGTTTCAAACCGGTTTCAATAGCGGCAATGACTGTTTCTATGACTTTAACGCGGGCGAAATACTTATCATTTGCCGCCACAATCGTCCAGGGGGCGACGGGGGTGCTAGTACGGGCTACCATGTGATTAACTGCCACATGGTAGAGGGGCTGTTTTTCCCGATTGCGCCAATCTTCATCGGTGAGTTTATGTTGACGATAGGGGTTAGTTTGGCGTTCGTTGAAGCGATTTAACTGTTCTTCGGGGCTGATATGTAACCAGAATTTGACTAAAACACAGCCTGAATGGGTTAATTGTGCTTCAAATTCGTTAATTTCTTGATATGCCCGTCGCCACTCCATATCTTTAGCGAATCCTTCCACTCTCTCCACCAAAATCCGTCCATACCAACTGCGATCGAATATACCGATAGTTTTGGCTGCGGGTAATTTCCGCCAGAAGCGCCAGAGATAATGATAGCGGTGTTCTTCCTCCGTCGGAGCAGCAAAGGCAATCACTTGATAACTGCGAGGATCGAGGGTATCGGTTAAGCGTTTGATCGCCCCTCCCTTACCGGCGGCATCCCACCCCTCAAAGAGGACTAAAACGGGAATATTTGCCTGAAAAATCTCTAATTGCAGTTTTCTTAATTCTACCTGTGCCTGACGCAAACGGATTTTATAGTCTTCTTTTTCCAATTTGGCACTTAAGTCCACTCTCCCCAGATAATCGGGTTCCGTGGGCAGTAATTGGGCTTGAGGTGGTAGATTGACAGGGGGTTCGATCGGTAATTGCCGCTGATCCAAAGCTTGAGCGATCGTACCGACTAATTGGGAGAGAACTTTTACCCGGGCCCAACGTTGACAGTTGCCCTCCACCAATATCCAAGGGGCGGCCCCCGTGCTAGTGTAGGTAATCATTTCCTCGGCTAAACTGGCATACTCATCATAACGTTTGGCCTGTTGCCAATCTTCCGGACGCACGCGCCAAGATTCTAGCTCATTTTCGGCGTATTCTTTGATGCGTGACTTTAATTCCCTTTGACTGAGGTGAATCCAGAATTTAGCGATTGCGACCCGATCATCAGATAATTGTCGCTCAAAGGTGTTGATATCGCGCATGACTAGGGGAATCTGGGAGGAGGGCAATTTATTTAAGAGTCGATCCTCTAGTAGATGGGTGTACCAACTGTGATAAAAAATGCCGATACTGCCTTTTGCTGGCAGTTTTTGCCAAAATCGCCACAAAAACGGGTAACTTTCCTCTTGGGGGGAAGGGGTTAAAATTGGATGGACGGTAAAACCGCGCGGATCCATATAGTTAACCATTTTTTTGACTAAAGTTCCCTTGCCTGCCGCCGCCCAACCTTCCAAAACCACCACCACGGGTAATTTACACTCCCAACAGGACTTCTGTAGCGATCGCAGTTGTTGCATTAAATCTTTAATTTGTGATTGATAAGTTTCCTTGTCAAGGGAAAGAGATAGATCGAGGGGACTTAACATGATGGTCAACTCAAAGCAAAATTAGGGTATAAAGTTATAGACAAGTCAATTTCAAATAGGTATGATCGCGTGTCTCAAGTTAAACCTACCATTCTCGTTACTGGCGGTGCGGGTTATATTGGTTCCCATGCAGTTCTAGCGCTCAAAAATGCCGGTTATTCCGTCATCGTACTCGATAATTTATCCTACGGTCACGCCGAAATCATTAAGGATATATTAAAAGTTGAGTTAATTGTCGGTGATACTAGGGATCGATCGCTGCTGGATAATTTATTTGCTAGTCGTGATATTACCGCTGTCATGCACTTTGCCGCTTTTATTGCCGTGGGGGAATCGGTCCAAGAACCGGCTATTTACTATCAAAATAATGTTAGTGGTAGTCTGACTCTTTTGCAAGCGATGATCGCCGCCGATGTGAAGAAATTTGTTTTTTCTTCCACCTGTGCCATTTATGGAATGCCGAAGGAAATTCCGATGACGGAAAGTCACCCCCATCATCCCCTCAGTCCCTACGCAGCCAGCAAGGAAATGGTGGAACAAATTCTTAGGGATTTTGATCGGGCCTATGGTTTTAAATCGGTGGCTTTCCGTTATTTTAATGCTTCAGGAGCCGATCCCAGTGGTTTATTAGGGGAAGATCACCAACCGGAAACCCATTTAATTCCCTTGGCTTTATTAACTGCCCTGAAAAAACGGGATTCCCTGTCAATTTTTGGCACAGATTATGATACTCCCGATGGCACTGCTGTGCGGGATTATATCCATGTTAATGATTTGGCCCAGGCTCACGTTTTAGGCTTAGAATATCTCTTAAATGGGGGCGAAAGTAATGTGTTTAATTTGGGTAATGGTAATGGTTTTTCTGTGCGTGAAGTGATTGAAACAGCGCAAGCGGTAACTGGTTTAGATATTCCTGTCATCGAAAGTCCCAGAAGGGCAGGTGATGCCCCGATTTTAATCGGCAGTAGTGATAAAGCTAAACAGGTTCTCGGTTGGCATCCCCAATATGCCGATCTCAAGGTAATAGTTGAACACGCTTGGAATTGGCATCAAAAAAGACACGCTTAACAGCGATCGAGTGCTAAACTTTAGTATTATCAGATTGAACAATTCTAAGTAAGTGGTTTCAATTAAATTGAAGATAGATTTTGTCTTTGATCCCCCCTGCCCCCCTTGATAAGGGGGGTGCCGATAGAACGTAGGTTGGGTTGAAGCATGAAACCCAACGCCCGCTCATGTTACGCTACCGCTAACCCATCCTACAAATAATTGTGCCTCCCTACTTAGAGGCTGATAGTTTACCGCTATAAGCTTCCCTAGAATCATCTCAAATACAATGCTATGAATAAAAAAATAATCTTAATATTTATGGGCTTGACTTTTTTAGCAAGTTGTGCTGATAGTAAACAGTTTCAATGTCAAAAAATCTATCGGATTGCCAACGAAGTGGCCCAAGAAACCAAATCCTTAACCAACGCTCAAGGGACAGAAATTGACCAAAAAAGTTGGCTATTAGCCGCCGATAAAATCGAACAGGCCGCAGAAAATATGAAAAAATTAGCAGTGAAGGATACCGAACTAGAGAAATATAAAATCGCCTTCGCTCAAGTTTACGAAGATTATGCCACTGCCACTCGTGAAATAATTCAAGTGATCGAAACTCGCAATAAAAACGGGGCAAAATTAGCACAGGAAAAGGTCAGAAAAGCTGGCCAATTAGAAAAGGAAACTGGCGAAGCTTTTAATACCTATTGTCAAGCACAGTAAAGCAGTTATCAGTTATCAGTTATCAGTTAGAAGGTGTTAGGGTTTTGGGGTATTAGTGGAAATTGCCCCATTTCCCTATCTCCCCATCACCTCACTCCTGACTTTAGGGTTTAATTGCGTACAAAGTGCCGACATTTTTACTGCGAGGCATCCTGGAAAAGATGATAAAACCGAAGTCTTGCAGATGTTTGACTAAAGCATCGGGGCCCTTTTTATGCCATTCCATCATGACAATTTTAATCTGTCCTAATTGACCAGTTGCCGCTAAAGAATCGAGGATTTCGTATTCGGAACCTTCACAATCAATCTTGGCAACTATATCGATGTCGGGATAATCAGAGGTAATACCTTTAAACACATCGGTGAAAGGTTTAAGAATTAAATCGGCTCTAGCTGTTTGTTTCGAGGCAAAAGGTTTTAATTGGTTGTCAATACCAGAAATACCAACACTACCTTTAACATTGTAATCGTATTCTACTTGAATAATTTCATCACGAGCGCCGACTCCATAATCAAAAGCTTTAATCTTTTCCGCTAGATTAGGATTGAGGGCAAAATTTCTGAAAGCTTGGTCGTAGGTAGCCTTAAAAGGTTCGTAACTATAGACAGCTTTCACATTAGATCGATTGGCAAAAAAGAGACTAGCAAAACCCGTATTCATACCAATATCGATCGCTACACAGGGCTTGTCATAGAGGAAATTATATACACCTAACAGGAAAATTTCATGGGCGATATCCAAATCCTGTCCCGTCTCGATAATTAGCTTAACTCCATCGATCTCGATAATTAATTCCTGTTGCTCATCGATATAAAATTTACAATCAGCCAGAGATTTTAAAGCGTTAGCTTTGTTAACAACTTTACTAGCCAAGAGGAAATCCTGCTTATTTTTGCTTAAACTGATCCCTAAGGGTTTGTAAAAAAGTTGACCAGATTTAGCATCATATTCCACATAATTAGGACTAATATTATGCTCTGCCAATTGACTAGACCAGTATTGATCAGCAATATGAGGATAAGTCTTAAATTGCCGATAGCGTTTATGTGCATCTAACAGTTTTTGATAAAGCATTGCTTGTCTAGCCTCGATTTTCTAGGATGGATGAAGGTAATTTTATGGACAAGTCTGACAAAATTTGATATGCTTGTCAAGAAAATCCCTCTTCTCTAAGCATCAGAAGTCAGGAAACCCATCTCAAACAAGGTAACACAGACCATCAGGAGTTAACAAGCCTTGAATTACTCTGATTTTATATTTTGGTGGATATTAATCCTTTTTAGCGTGCCTTTCCTAACGGCGCGCTATATAGCGAAGTCCTTCAATCTCTGGCGAGGTGTTTTTGATGGAGTTGGATTAGCGGCGCTTTCCCTGATCCTGTTTTATTACGCCAGTCGCACCAGTTTCCTCGTTTTCATCGTCTCCCTAGCCTTTAACTACATTATGGTCTGGCTAGTGCTGAAAATGAGCGGCTGGAAAGCGAATATCCTAGCCACTATCGTTATCGTCATCGATATTCTCGTCCTTGCCTACTTCAAGTATTTCGGCTTTTTTGTGCAGGAAATCATCGGATTGTTCGTTTCTCTCCCCCCTAACTGGAAGGAACTTTCCCCAATTCCCGTGCCTAGCCAAATCCCACCGGGGGTATCCTTCTATACCTTCCAGATGGTGGCTTTCGTGGTGGACTCCCTACGGGAAAAGAAAAAGAAACCCCTAGCCGTCCTCGATTATGTCAATTTTATCTCCTTTTTCCCCCAAATTGTCGCAGGTCCGATCGAGCGTCGCCGGGATTTATTACCGCAAATGGAGGGATTTCGCCTCAAATTTACAGGAGAAAACTTCGAGAAGGGTTTGCGTTGGCTTTCCCTCGGTTTATTTATGAAATTTGTCCTCGCCGATAACATTGCGCCCTACATCGAATTAGATAAGATGATCGACAATGCTTGGTATATCTGGTTTGAGGCCTTTTTATTCACCCTGAGAATCTATTTTGACTTCGGTGGTTATAGCTTTATTGCTGTCGGTTTAGCCTATTTTGTCGGGGTTAGATTAGAATTAAACTTTTTAGCCCCCTACACATCCCAAAGTATTAACGAATTTTGGCGACGTTGGCATATTACCCTTAGCACTTGGTTTCGGGATTATGTGTTTTTACCCCTGATGGGTTCCAATAAAAATTGGGCGCCTTTTTATCTATTCATTACCTTTACTCTTTCAGGTTTCTGGCACGGTGCAGCTTGGAATTTCATCTTTTGGGGTGCTTACCACGGGGCATTATTATTATTACTGCGTTATCTGGGCCGACCTTTCTATGCTTTCGTCGGAAAATACGTTTCTCAGCCGCAAATTGTCTCCTGGGCTTTAACGCAATTGGCTGTCATTTTTGGTTGTCTCTTTTTCATGGAGATTAACACCAGAAGATTAATCGGCAAAATGCTGGTTATTGCCAATCCTTTCAATTATTCCTTAGCTAATATCGGGGAGATTTTTAGTTCCTATACTCTCAATCAAGGAGCAGTTTTAAGCGTCGCTTTAGTTCTTGGTATCATTGTTTTAATCCTCGAACATCTGGCTATTGCCCAGAAAAAGTTTGAATATGAACTCTTGTTATCCCCTTGGCTGTCTAAAATATTGCTAGGTTTAACTATTCTCCTAGCTTCCACTAATACCGGTGACTTTATTTACTTTGAATTCTGATGAATACTAAATCCTTTAACCCTTTCCCCTGGTTAGCCTCTCTGGGAGTCGCTTGGTCCCTCGGCTTTGTTTATAATGTCATCTACGGCGGCGAATTAAGCTGGTTGCGGATGATGTACGAGGAAAAATCAGCGATCGCAGCTAGTACCGAAGGACCGCGGCGTTTAATCGTCACGGCGGGATCGGGGGCGCATTATAGCATAAATTCGGAATTAATGGCCAAAGAATTGGGAATGCCCGTGGTTAACTTCGGTTTACAGGGGGATATCGGCTTAAATGTCATTGCCGCTATGATTCTCGAAAAAGCGCGCCAAGGAGACGTAATTCTGCTGATTCCTGAATATCTCATGCTCATGGATGAGGACGGTTTTAATCGCGGCGAAGGACTTTGGGGATCCGCACCTTTTAGCGTCGCTATTGGCAAACCAGGGTTAGGTGGGATACCTTTAAAAACCATGATCGAGGATACTTGGTTATTAGGTATTCCGGGGATGCGTCCAGTCACTAAATCGATGGTTGATTTATTCACTAAAGGCAGAATGACGGGTTATCTTTCCGATCCGATTACTAATACAGGTGATCCGACTATAGTTAAGGAAAGAACGGGGAAATGGTGGCAAATGACTTTTAATACTCCTGCCTCTGCTCACTCGATTAAAGCTATTGAAAAGCTCAAGAAAGATTTAGAAGCAAAAGGTGCGACTTTAGTGGTTTCTTTGCCCTGGGTTTATGCAAAAAATGATGGTAAAACCGTTGCTAATATTCGCAAATCTGCCGAAGAATTAAGTCGGGTTGTGCCAACAATTTATGACCCAAAAGACTTGAATATTAAGACCGATTCTACTATTTTTGCTGACACTCACTATCATCTTTTGCCCCCGGCGAGAATTATTCGTTCAGAACAATTAGTTTCGGAACTGAAACCCCTCTTAAACACAACTGAGAATAAAAATCCATGAATAAACCTATAACTAAGATTTGCATTCTGGGAGGTGGTTTTGGAGGGTTATACACGGCACTCGATCTGAGTCGATTAACAGCAGTAAAATCAGGTCAATGGCAAATAACTTTAGTCGAACCAAAAAACCATTTTCTCTTTACTCCCCTTCTCTATGAACTAATTACAGGAGAATTGCAACGCTGGGAAATTGCCCCCTCCTACCGTCAATTATTAACAGGAACTAAGGTTAATTTAAAACCTCAAAAAGCTAGTAATATTGACTTAAACAATCATCAAGTATATTTAGAAAATGAGGAAGTTATAGATTACGATTACCTCGTTTTAGCGGTGGGAGTGCGGAATCGTTGGCCGGCTATACTGGGGTTAGCTGATTATGGGCTAACTTTTCGGAGTTTAGAGGATGTGGAAAAATTACAAACGGCAATTCATGACTTAGAAACTCAAGGAAAATCCTCAATTAATTTAGCCATTATTGGCGGCGGTCCCAATGGGGTAGAATTAGCCTGTAAGGTAGCTGATCGCTTAGGAAAAAAGGGCAAAGTTCATCTAGTGGAAAAGAACGAGGAAATACTGCAAAACTTCCCTAAATCGGTGCGTGTTGCTTCCTATCGTTCCCTTTTAGCCAAGAATGTTAGTCTCTATTTAAACACAGGATTAAAGGAAGTTGCAGCTAATTCCATAACCGTATTTAAAGATAATACAAATGAAGTTATCCCCATTGATTTATTATTGTGGACAGCAGGAACCCAAGCACAAGATTGGATCAATAATTTAGATTGTCAGAAAACAGCACAAGGCAAATTATTAACCCGTTCCAGTTTACAATTAATCGACTATCCCGAAGTTTTTGCCCTTGGGGATCTAGCCGAAATTTATCCGAGTAAACAGGTAATTCCTGCCACAGCACAGGCAGCCTATCAAGCAGCCAGTGTAGTAGCCAAAAATATCTCGGCAGTGATTAGAAAAAAATCGCCCCAACCCTATTATTATCTCCATTTAGGTGATATGTTAACCTTGGGTAAACAATCAGCCCTTGTCTCCAGTTTTGGCCTTAATATTACTGGTAGATTAGCCGATATAATGCGTCGATTTGTCTATATACTGCGTTTACCCAGCAAACGCCATCAATTGAAAGTGTTTCAACATTGGGCGAAAAAAATTCTTCTCCGACTCCGTTATTCACAGGTGTTATCTAATACTAAATCCGTTGAGTATAGGCTACATATCAGGAGAGGAAAAAGGCAAAAGGGAGAATAAATAATCAGTTCCAACCAGGTTGTTAGTCCTTACACAATTGGCTACAATAGCCCTACACAAGCTACAAGAGAAAAGTATGCCTGAATTAAAAATTAGCATTAGTGAGGCTGCTCACAAAACGCTGCTAGCACTCGTTGACTCCTCTGGGGATACGCTCCCAACAGTATTAGACAAAGCCATCGAAAATTATCGCAGATATGTTTTTCTAGTTCAAGCGAATGAAGCCTTCGCCGCCTTAAGGAAGAATGAGACTTTATGGCAAGAGGAAATTTCTGAAAGGCAGACATGGGAGCAAACTCTCGCTGATGGAGTAGAAGGGTAGTGGCAGAAATTACCAGAGGAGAAATATGGCTAGCAGACCTTAATCCAGTAAGGGGGCATGAACAGGCTGGTAAGCGTCCATGTTTAGTGATTTCAGCAGACCTGTTTAATCAGGGTGCATCTGGCTTAGTTGTTGTTTTGCCAGTAACTTCTAAAGACAAAGGAATCCCTTTTCACCTAAAAGTGGAACCCCCAGAGGGAGGAGTGAAAATGCCAAGTTTTATCAAGTGCGAGGACGTAAGATCAATCTCAGTAGAACGACTTGAGAAGCGATGGGGAACTGTATCCTCAGAAACCCTGGCATTGGTTGAAGACAGACTGAGAATCTTAATGGGACTTTGACACTCCCCGCTCTAAAGAGACGGGGATTCTTGGTTCACAGAGATTACTTGCTTAGACAGAATTGCTTCTGAAAAAGTAGAGGTATTCTCTCCCCAAGCGTTTATTGGATCGAGCCCAAAGGTTCCGGTATGCCCTACCGTACTTAGTCCCCTTTTAAGGATGTTGATTGCGGCGTTTTCATCCCTATCCAAAACACATCCACATTTGCACTGATGGGTTCTAGTCGATAAAGATTTTTTGACAGTTTCACCACAGTTTGAACAGTTTTGGCTTGTATAATTCGGTGAGACAGCAATCGTTATCTTGCCGAATTTAACCCCAAAATACTCTATCCATTCCCGAAACTGATACCAGGCCGCATCATTTATCGATTTAGCTAGACAATGATTCTTGACTAAGTTCTTAACTCTTAAATCCTCGTAGGCTATCACATCGCTAGAGTGAACTACGCACCTTGCTAATTTCACAGCAAAGTCTTGACGTTGCCTATTTACTTTAAGGTGAGCTTTAGCTAATCTTTGTCTAGCTTTTTGACGATTTTTACTTCCCTTTTTCTTTTTAGATAATCGCCTTTGAAGTCGTTTTAATCGTTTCTCGGACTTTCTCAAGAATTGAGGATTATCAACCTTGTTGCCATTGTTATCTGTATAGAAAGAAGCCAAACCTACATCTAAGCCAATACACTTACCTGATGGTTTAACATCTTCTTTAACGTCACAAGAAAGGACAAATTGACAATAATAACCGTCCGCTCTCCGAATCAACCTAACCCGTTTAATATCGGATTCTTGAAAGTACCCTAAATCCCAAGTTCCTACCAACTTAAGAACACCAATGTTTTTCTTGTCAGTGAACTTAACAGTTTTAGGGCTAAGAAGCTTCCATCCTGATTGTTTGTATTCAACAGAGCGAGATTTTTTAAATTGAGGATACCCCTTTTTGCCTGATACTTTACGTTTACAGTTGTCGTAAAAACGACTAATTGAACTCCAAGCACGTTCAGCACTTGCCTGTCTAGCAGTTGAATTAAGTTCATCGGCAAATTTAAAGTCCTGAGCTAATTCTTTAGAATATCGGTATAAATCATTCTTACCCGTACCTTTTGTATCCATCCATAACCTTACACATTTGTTACGGATGAATTGAGCAGTACGAATAGCATCGTCTATGGCTTGATACTGTTGAGTTTTAGCTTTAACTTTAAACTCTAAGACAAACATTTTACGCAGGGGGGACTTAGACAAAATCAGTATAGCACAATAAAAGTTAAGTTAACAAGATATAGTTTAAAAAGCCGTCCTAAAAGGACGGGGCTTTAACCCAAAATTTCGGTAAAGCGGGTGAGTAAAATCTCACGATTTGCAATTAACGTTTCCAGTTGCTGGCGAACTTGACCACTGCGATCGCGGAAGACGCTGATCCACACAGATGTGTCAATCAGCAACATGACGAGTTTCACGTAGGGCTTTATAATCAAAATCTGGAGCAAATTGAATTTGTCCGGCAAGGTCGAGAAGGTTTTTCTTACGGCGGGATCTTACGAATTCTTGTAGAGCAAGATTCATTAGTTCCTCTTGGGTGGTGAGGTTAGTCAGTTGAAAGGCTTCCTTGAGAAGCGATTCATCAAGGTTGAGGGTAATTTGCATAGGATGGATATTAGATTGAAGTATAGGTGATTATTCTCTTTACATTTTAATCCGATAGATGACTAACCCACCTCTGGGCATATTTTTGTTAGTTGGCTCTCAAGCTTTAAGCTACATACGGCAATGGCGTAGTGCCTTCGGCATCGCACTTAAACTCACAACTTCAATCTATGGGCATGGTGCGTTCCCAAAAATCGATCGGTGGAGCAGTAGGCTCCAGATTAGGGAACGCACCCTACAAGCTCGGCGTACTGCTACCCAGTGCCTTCGGCATCGCACTATGCAGTGCCTTCGGCATCGCACTATTTCAGTCTCCGTGCAAGACCATCAGCGGCCTTGAGCATCTTGGGTATTCGGAATTGCCCAGCCATTGATTGAATGTGTTGGGCAGCTACGTTGTATTCGATGCCGATTGCTGTGACAAAGAGAGGCCGCTTGCTGTTTGCGCGGAACACTTCGACCGCGTGTTCCGAATCACGATAACGGTTCTTGGCAACGCCGACGATGACGGCGGGTTGCGTCAGCGAACGGTGCAGATACGCACCCAAACCTGGCGTAAGGTCACGAGAGAGATGGCAATAGCCATCAATCACATAGGTGTGTACGTCGAACCCGATCTGCGTGATCACCCTCAGCAGCGGCGACAATTCCCGCCTGTAGAACTTTCCTGGTTCGTATGCCGCCACAGGTTCTTCGGTCGCCGTGCGGCTGGCAATTGGTTCCTCAGATTGCCATTCTTTGAACACAATTGCGGCAGCGTGTGCCGCAGTGTCGGTGTAATGGACATCGAGAGCAGCAATCATCGGAGGCCACCATCCAGAAAATGAACCGGCTTACCGGCAATTATTGCGTCGAGGCAGCCTTCCAATTGAATTGCTTCTGGTAGTTCTTGAGCTTTTTGTACAGGTTTACTTAGAAGTGTTGATAACATTTCTTCTCTTCTCTTGAAAACATCACTATATGTTAGACGGAAAGTTTCCATATATCACGCCGAATACACATTTGTTAAAAAAAAATCTTTCCGCCTATTACTCTCAAATGGAGCAATCGCAAGAAACTTTCCCTATATTACGCCCAAAAGCGTGTTAGCCAGATTAGTTTACTGCAAACAATCTACTTTAAAGAGACTTATCATAGAAGCTTTCCAGAATTATGGCAAAGATCCTTGTATCTGGCTGCACTTTGTCACAAAATTTCACTATTATTTCGGGTGCGGTGATTTGTTATAGCGGTTTTCAGTCTAATAAGGTATGGTAAATCCCTTGTTATGCCGCTGCAATCCTTGTTTTCAAATACAAAAACATGAATCTGCCTGTTATTGATGTGCCTCCATATACGCTCGTAGCAATTGATTGATCTGTGTTTGATAGCCATGCCCTTGAGACTTAAACCACTCTAATACATCGCTATCAATGGGGAGTGTAACTTGAGCCTTGGCTTTTGTAGCAGGTAAACCCCGCCGCACTACCGCCTTAGCAAACATTTCTGGCGTAATCTCTGGACAATCTGATAAATCAATATCTTCATCGCTCATCGCATCCAATCGTTGCCAATCAGTTTGAGAGTTGCTCGAAGTAGGTTCGTTGTTCATATTTCGTCGCTTTTCTTGCAGAAATAATACGGGTGCAATCCTCCCGTTCTGTATGGACAACGGCAATCACTCGCCCTTGCAACAAACCGAATGTGACAAAACGCTGCTCTCCATAACCGTAACGATCGTCCTCAACCGTTACAATATCCCCATCAAACACGGCTGGAACATCGGTAAAATCTATTCCGTGCTTACGAAGATTAGCAAGACGTTTTGCTTCATCCCATTCATATTCCATAACCGAACGACAGCTACAATAACCAATTGTAGTTATAAATTGTCGTTACAGCTATCCATGCCAAGCAATGTTTATCGTCAATGAATGCCCCGCAAGCAACTTCAAGCCACTGTCCTAACCGAGGACTTGCCGCATAACTACATATTACAGGTCAACTTTCTATATAACACTCTCCAGAGTAACGATATGGATCAACTTTCTGTACATCACCCCATTTAGGCGCAATCGCAAGAAACTTTCCCTACATCACGCCCAAAAGCCTGTTAGCCAGATTAGTTTGCTGCAAACAATCTACTTTAAGGAGACTTATCATAGAAGCCTTCTAGAGTTCTAGCAAAGATTCTTTATCTGACTGCACTTTGTCACAAAACTTCACTATTATTTTGACACTCTTAATAGTTGGAGAGGAAACATTGATCGCTAAGTCTGGTCAATTTTTGTCCAAAGCATTTGAGGAAATGACCTGAATAAATAGCCAGACATGGCACTATTTTATTTGTTCCCCAAAAGCTTGACATCCTCGCACTTTTGGCAAATTTAAGACTATTGAATAGGGGAAATTAACTGATAATTAATACAAATTTGGGGTGCGTTAATTTAAGCAATAACACACCCTAACTTTGTATTAATGCAAGAAATGACGAATGCCTGTTAAGACCATAATTAAACCTAACTCATTAGCGGCATTAATTGAATCCTGATCTTTTAAAGAACCTCCGGGTTGAACAATTGCCTCGATACCAAACTGGGCCGCCGTGCGAACAGAATCATCAAAGGGGAAAAAACCATCACTAGCCAAATAGCCACCTTTAGCCGCTTCCCCTGCTTGTTCAAGGGCAATTTTCACCGAACCAACGCGATTCATTTGCCCCGCACCAACGCCTAAAGTAGTTTGATTTTTTGTCACCACAATAGCGTTAGATTTAACGTGCTTAGATACTTTCCAAGCAAACAGTAATTCCGCTAATTGTGCAGGGGTAGGTTGTTTTTCTGTCACCACGCGCCAATCATCCGGAGTTTCCACCACGTCATCGGCCGCTTGTACTAGAAAACCGCCAGCGATAACTTTTACTGTTTGTTTTTCTCCCCTGCTTAAATCCGGCAGTAATAAAATCCGCACTTTTGACTTTTTAGCGAGTATATCCCGGGCTTCGGGGCTACAATCGGGGGCAACCACGCATTCTAGGAAGGTTTTCGTTAATTCTTTAGCGGTTGCTTCATCTATGGCTTGATTTAGGGCAACAATACCCCCAAAAGCCGAGATAGCATCGGCATGAAAAGCTTTAGTATAAGCTTCCACTAAACTACCACCGATCGCCACTCCACAGGGATTAGTGTGTTTCAAAATAGCGGCAGCCGGTTCTTCCCTGCCGAATTCGGCGATTAAACGGCGGGCTGATTCTAAATCGACTAAATTGTTATAACTTAGTTCTTTTCCCTGTAATAAGGTCGCTTTTCCCCAACCTTGAGCCATTGTACCGCTGCCGTACCAAGTGGCACTTTGGTGGGGATTTTCGCCGTAACGCAGGGTTTGCAGGGCATTTCCCGCCAAATTAAAGCGAGTCGTTTCCCCGTTTAAGCTGGCGAAATAGGCAGCGATCGCACCATCGTAGGCATTGGTTAAAGCGAAGGTTTCCCCCGCCATTTTTTGACGGAATTCCAGGGAGATTTCGCCGTTATTTTGCCGTAATTGGCTTAAATACTGCTCGTAATACTTCGGGTTACTGATGACAGTCAAATGGGCGAAATTTTTAGCCGAGGCGCGTAACATCGCCGGACCGCCAATATCGATTTGTTCGATCGCCTGAGCGGTGGTAACATCAGGATTAGCGATCGTCTGTTCAAAGGGATAGAGATTAACCACCACCAAATCAAAAGGACGAATTTGATTAGCCTCCATTTCCGCTAAATCTGACTGCCAATCCCGTCTAGCCAAAATACCGCCATGGATGCGAGGATGGAGAGTTTTCACCCTTCCGCCCAAGATTTCAGGAGATCCTGTATATTCTCCCACTTTAATCACGGGAATTCCCGCCGATTGGAGCGTTTTGGCGGTTCCTCCACTGCTAATAATTTCAAAATCAAATTCTTCTGTTAGCTGACGGGCAAAGTCAACTATTCCGGTTTTGTCAGTGACGCTGATCAGCGCTAAACGTCCCATAGTAGTGATCTATAAGCAACAATCTCAGTATATCCCAGCCCTAACCCGTTAAAAATAAAAAAAAGTAGGTTAGTAAATAATCAGCTGCTTCTATATTTTCGTCTCTCAAATATCAACTTATGCCAAGGAAATTTGTAAACTCCTCCTTGAAAGATTTAGTCTGACTTGTTAAAAAATACAGGATTTTTCAGGGTAACGAAGTCGATCGAGATTAGTGAAAACCTCTTGGCAACCGTCATCGCCAAATGTTCTCAGATTACCATCATCTAGGAGAGTAGCCACTTCTGGTAAACTGGTACCACTGGTACTTAGTTCGAGGTTATCTCAAAATAATCTGGAGGACGAGCTTTTCCCTCATGTCTGACGTTTATCTAATTGGTGGCCCCAATGGTTCCGGGAAAACCACCGTCGCTAAAAAACTTTTACCCAACTTTTTAGGCGTTATCGAGTACGTTAACGCCGATGAAATTGCGGCTGGACTCTCACCTTTTAATCCTGAGTCGGTTGCTATCCAAGCAGGACGGTTGATGTTAGAAAGGCTGGTAACACTGAAGTGCCAAGGAATAGATTTTGCCTTTGAAAGCACCCTGGCAGCCCGACATTTTGCCCGTTTTTTGAGAGACTGTCAAAGTTCTGGCTATAGGCTCAATCTTATTTATTTTTGGCTACAAAGTCCAGAATTAGCTTTAGAGAGAGTTCACAGAAGGGTAGCCAGTGGCGGTCATAATATTCCTGAAGATGTGGTTCGTCGTCGTTATGAGCGGGGACGCATTAACCTCGTGCAGTTGTATTTACCTTTGTGCGATACTTGGGTTATCTATGATAATTCTGGGGATGAACCGCACTTAGTTGCTGCGTTAGGATTTAATCAACCTCCTATTATTTATAACCCAGACACCTTCCGAATCATTACCAGAAACTAAAATGACTGAACCAACCTTAACGGAACTGCATCAGAAAATCGATACAGGTGTTAGAGTCGCAATCGCAGAAGCAATTGAGAGACACCGCCTCTTAGGAGAGTCTATCAGCATTTTCAAAGATGGCCAAATTGTCACCTTAACAGCCGCACAAATTCCGCCAAAACCTGCCAAAAAAACGGAAGTGTAAAAAATTGGTTGACTGTCTCAAATTGCACTATTCATAGAAACAGTTTCACCTATCCGAGGGATTTATATAGGGCTTGCTGAATAAATGTGAAATATAGACGAGGTAAGGGTTTTAGGGTTCTGTTTTGCTCTCACAGGTGCAAGATTTTGAGAGAATCTTCGTTCAAAACCTTGCGTCTTCATCGGCCCGTGTCCTGTAGGGGCGAAGCATTCGGGCAATAACCTATCGGTGAAACCGTAGATTTTCTATCCGAATGCTTCGCCCGTACTTTTTCAGCAGACCCTATATAGATGTCGGTTTTAGCAAATTCCCGTTACGAAAATCAAAACTACATAGTATAATGGTACTGTTGTTTATTTTTCGAGGCTTAAATATGAGTTTAACAGAAAAACAAAAAAACCTTTTGCGATGGATAGTTAAAGGAGTACTGGCTGGTGATTTTCCCGCCGAGGACAATATTTTGTGGGGTCCTCAGGTTTTCAACGGCCCTAGTTGGCCAAATTACACGGGTTCTGATAGCTGTCCTGAGGTCGAATTCCCAACGCTCGGTGGATTAGAAAAATCTGGTTATATTAATTTGCAAACAATAGCCTCGGATGAATACAAGTGCGCTCTAACACAAAAAGCTTATGAAGCGGTTGATTCTAACTTTGCTGAACCCGCCATCAGCAGCCAAAAGGTTTACGCGAAAAACTATTACAACCATGTAGAAACTATGACAGAAAATAAAGGAAACGTCAACATCAGCGGCGTACAGGGAAACGTGAGCGGAATTGCCGCCGCAGGCGAAAACCAAACCATGACCGGGGTTGCACTCGGACAAATTAGCGGTGTGGTCACGAACAGCATCGGTCAACTGCAATCGACGAATACCCCTGAAGCAACTCAACTGGCCACACTGCTCGAACAGCTTCAATCTGCGATCAAAAATGAATCCCACCTAGCGCCGGAAGATAAAGCGGAGGCGATGGAACAGGTCAAAACCCTGGCAGAAGCAGGACAGAAACCCGAAGATAATGCACTCCAAAAAGCGGCAAAAACTGCTTTGAAAATTCTCAAAGGAACGATTGCTGGTTTGCCCGATGCTGCCAAACTGGCCGAGTCATGTGCAAAACTGCTCCCCGCAATCGCTACTTTGCTATCACTTTCTTAGATTGGCTAAATCTCCCCCGCCCCCCCAACCCCCCCGACATCGGGGGGGCAAGGGGGGGTTGCCTCTTGCCCCTTGCATGAGTGCCTCATCTCAACAAGCAATTCAAATGCGCGGGCAGCTTAATTGTCTTCTAGCTTCGTAGAGGATGACAGCAGTAGCGATCGCAACATTTAAAGATTCCACACCGCCAAAGAGGGGAATTTTCACCGTTTCATCGGCTAAAGTCGCTAATTGGGGCGATAAACCGGCTCCTTCATTGCCTAACAAGATTAAAGTCGGACGGGTAAAATCAATCTCCCAGTGGTTTTTGGTGGCTGTGGGTAAAGTCGCGATCGCTTTTACCCCCTGTGCTTGATATTTTTTCACCAAAGCCGATAAATCCGATTCTACCACCAGGGGCGATCGAAACCATTCCCCGGCGGAACTGCGGATCACTTTGGGATTATCGATTTCGACGCTATCGAGACTTAACCAGATACCCTGTACTTCCGTAGCCACGGCAGTGCGAATAATAGTGCCGAGATTACCCGGATCCTGCAATCTTTCCAAAACTAAGCCCAATTGTAGCGGATTTTGGGGGGTTGGATGAAGGTGATGACGGGAAATAGTGGCAATCACGCCATCGGGATTAACCGTTGTTGCTAGGGAAGCGAGGACTTCCGGGGAAACTATCTCGACTCGTTTGGCTTGATTTGGAAGCTTCTCTGCTAATTGTCCCTGTCTTTGCCGCCACTTTTCCGTCAAACAGACCGTCTCCAGGGAACAATTCACGGCTAAAGCCGTCTCTAGTAAGTGGGTTCCCTCAATTAAGGACAAATTCTGCTCCTGTCGCTCTCTAGTGCGGTGTAGCTTGCGAATTTGCTTGATTAAAGGGTTTTGAACACTGCTAATCATAGCCAATCGGATTTTTCACCCTGCTAGGGCTACCCTAAACAACTGCGTCTTGAGGGAGATAATGCGGAACTCGGGACTTGAACCCGAAAGTCTTTGCAGACACTAGAACCTGAATCTAGCGCGTCTACCAATTCCGCCAGTTCCGCATTTTTCTTTCACAATCTTTTATTATACTATCGGACAATCCATAAGTCAAGATAGTTGAGATAATTAAGACAAAAATCGCTTTTCGGGGTAGAATCACCAATAATTTCCTCAAAAATCTGATACAGTGCAGTCTCATTTTGCTGAAGCTTTCCTTAGCCAAGACTCCCAACTAAGATAAATGAATGATCCTATGACCATCGATACCGAGCATCCCTATTTAGAAATTCAAGGTCGTCACTCTCTCAAGGGTGAAGTTAAGATCAGTGGTGCCAAAAATGCCGCTCTCGTGATTATGGCGGGAGCTTTACTCTGCTCCGACGAGTGCCAGATTAGTAATGTCCCTTCCCTGGCCGATATCGAGCGGATGAGTCAAATTCTCTCGGCTTTGGGCGTGCAAGTCCGTCGCACCGGAGATAGACTAGAGATTGATGGCAGAGACCTGCAACAAGCTCAAGCGCCCTACGATCTCGTCTCCCAGTTGCGGGCCAGTTTTTTTGCCATCGGACCGATTTTAGCCCGTTTGGGAGAAGCAAAAGTTCCCCTCCCCGGCGGCTGCGCCATTGGGGCCAGACCGGTTGATCTGCACGTTAGAGGCCTACAGTCAATGGGTGCAGATGTATTAATCGATGGCGGCATGGTACACGCCCGCGTTAAAGGTAATGGTCGTCTGAAAGGGGCGAATATTTATCTGGATTATCCCAGTGTGGGAGCGACGGAAACCCTAATGATGGCGGCGACTTTAGCGCAAGGGGAAACCATTCTCGGTAATGCGGCCCAGGAGCCAGAGGTGATTGATTTAGCCAATTTTTGTGTTTCCATGGGGGCAAAAATTCGCGGTGCCGGGACCAATACAATTGTCATCGAGGGAGTTTCCCGTCTGCACAGTACCGATTACAGTATCATTCCCGATCGCATTGAAGCCGGGACTTTACTGATAGCTGGGGCGATTACCCACTCAGAAATTAGTCTTTATCCCGTGATTCCCAGCCATTTAGCTTCGGTAATTGCCAAACTGCACGAAATCGGTCCGGAAGTGGTGGAAGATGGTCCCAATCGTCTCCGGATTATCCCTAGAGACTTAAAAGCCACCGATATGGAAACCCTGCCCTATCCCGGTTTTCCCACGGATATGCAGGCCCAATTTATGGCTCTATTAACTTTAGCCGAGGGCAGTAGCGTGGTTAATGAGACGGTTTTTGAAAACCGTCTGCGTCATGTGGCGGAATTAAAGCGTCTGGGAGCAGATATCAAGGTCAAAGGAAATGTCGCTTTAGTGCGCGGTGTGCCTTTCCTCTCTGGAGCGCCGGTGATGGCCACGGATCTACGCGCTTCGGCAGCTTTGGTGGTGGCAGGATTGGCAGCCCAGGGGACTACTATTGTGCAGGGACTCCATCACCTCGATCGAGGTTACGATAATTTAGAGGGTAAATTAAGAGCATTAGGGGCAAATTTACGCCGGGTTGATCCTTTAGCCTTAGAATTGGCTACTCTGACCCAATCTTAACAGAAAAAGGGCGAAGCATTCGGGCAATAACCTATCGCTGAAACCGGAGATTTCCCATCCGAATGCTTTGGCCCGACAGATATTATCTGACTTGTTCACCGCCTATTCATCGGCTGTAAAATAACGCTCTAGAAAATCGAGAGCATGATTTCTTAAATCATAATATTCTTGAGTTTCTCGCATGGCGTGACGATCCCGGGGATGGGGAAAAGGCACTGTTAAAATCTCACCGATATTAGCATGGGGCCCATTGGTCATTAAAACAATGCGATCGGACATGAAAATTGCCTCATCTACATCATGGGTAATCATAATCACCGCTTGCCGGTGACTCTCCCAAATTTTCAGCACTTCCTGTTGTAATTTTCGCTTAGTTAAAGCATCTAAAGCCCCAAAAGGTTCATCCATTAATAGCATTTTCGGTCGAGTTACCAAAGCGCGAGCGATGCCCACCCGCTGCTTCATTCCGCCGGAGATTTCTTCGGGATATTTATCAGCAGCGGCCGTTAAATGCACCATAGCTAAATGTTCATTAACAAGGCTATTTTTTTCAACTTTACTAGCACTTTTAAGAACTTCATCCACCGCCAAGCGAATATTTTCTCGCACTGTCAACCAGGGCAAAAGAGAATAATGTTGAAAAACCATCATGCGGTCAGCCCCCGGTTTACGAATTAACTTTCCTTCTAAAGTGACCTGTCCCGAGGAGGATTGTTCTAAACCAGCGATAATTTTTAAAAGCGTCGATTTGCCGCAACCGGAATGACCGATCACCGAAATGTATTCTTGGGAACCAATAGTTAGATTGACCCCATCGAGGACAACAAAATTGCTGCCATCAGCCTTAGGATAAGCTTTAACGATATTTTTAATCTCTAAAAATTCCTCCCCGGAAAAGGAACTTGAGATCGCGTTAGGAACAGAGGAGAATTGAGCCATAATAATTAATTATCCCTGCAAATAAAAGAATTGAGATGAATTGGCGCGAATTTCAAAACTGTTGAGATAACCGACGAGATCGCTAGGATCAAAAGCTTTTTGATCGATAAAAGCCCCCGGCGGTACGACGTAATAATCCTCGCTGGGAGAAACAATACCCATATCGTCGGCGATTTGACGGTATAAATCGGTTTTCCAAGCTTTTTTGGCTACTTCTTCCGCATTTTTGGGTATTTCAGCAATCTGTCCCCAGCGAGCGGCCTGGGTGATTAACCAAAGACTTTCCGATTGCCAGAGAAAGGTAGAATGATCGCGATCGGCTTTGGCAATATCTTTTGGCATGGCGAAAAAAATTGTCGTCGCTAGATCCTCAACCAGACGTTTTCGATCATCGAAACCGCCATAGTTGTAATCCCCAACGATGCCGGGGCGGGTAAATTGTGGTTTTGCCCCTGTAAACGAGCGCCCAGAAATGATCGTCGCTACTTCCTCTCGATTTTCAGGTCGATCGCAATACTGACAAGCTTCAATCATCGCTTTCACTAAAGAGCGATAGGTTTTCGGGTTTTCTTCGATAAAAGACTCCATCACCGCTAGAATGCGATCGGGGTGTCCTTGCCAGATTTCCCGTCCCTGGGCAAAGGTAAAACCGACCCCTTCGTTACCGGTAATCGCCCTAGTGTTCCAGGGTTCGGCCACCATATAAGCTTGCATTGTACCAATACGCATATTGTTGACCATCTGCGGCGGCGGAATAATCAAAAGACGAAATTCTTCGATCGGATTAATGCCCATCGATGCCGTCAGGTAACGCAGGAAGTATTCATAGATGGAGGAACTCAAGACCGCTGCCCAGATGCGCTCTTCCGGGGGGATACTCTGGAAATAGGCTTGCAGTTGCCGTCCCGCTTGCTCAAGATCGCCATTATACTCTCGCCAAGGTCGAAGGCCAAAATCCCACATCGGCCGGTTCATGGTCATAGCGTTACCGTGACGATGAATAGTCATCGCCCCACACAGAGGGGCAACCCGCGCCCCTTCTGCCCCCGTCCTCGCATTGGTAATCGCCCCGGAGACCACGGGAGAAGCATCCAAGCGTCCGAAGATAATCCCATCACGGGAATTCGCCCAACTTGCTTCCCGACTGAGGGTGACATTCAGTCCATACTTGCGAAAAAAGCCTTTTTCCCAGGCGACGGCGAAGGGGGCGCAATCATTGACGGGGACATATCCCACGGTGAGGTGAGGTTTTTCTAGGGTTTTCGGATCGATAATCGGGGTTACGGCTAGGGCTGCCTCGGTTAATCCCGTCGGGTTGCGACTGGCATTGATAGTACAGGCAGTCAGACTACCAGTAACCAAAGTCGTCCCCAATCCCTGAAGGAAGGTACGTCTAGATATGGGGGGAATCATGGTATTAACTGCCCGGTTTAGCAGGACGATGGGTGACAAGGACTTGTAAACGGCTAATTAGGTAATCGAGGATTAAACCGGTAACGCCAATGACAATCACCGCCAGAAAGACGGAACTAAGGTTTAAGCGATTCCACTCATCCCAAAGAAAAAACCCGATTCCCACACCTCCGGTTAACATTTCCACGGCTACGATGACTAGCCAAGCAATTCCTAAACTTAAGCGCAATCCCGTAAAAATGTAAGGCAAACTAGCGGGGAGGATAATTTTAAAAATCTGGCGATATTTGGGCATTTCTAGGACTCTGGCTACATCGATATAGTCTTTGGGTACACTACCGACTCCTAGGGCTGTATTAATCATGGTTGACCAGAGGGAGGTGATGAAAATCACAAAAATGGCCGAGGGTTCCGCGACTCCAAACATGGCCAGAGAGATGGGTAGCCAAGCTAGGGGGGAAACGGGGCGTAGAATTTGAATGATCGGATTGAGGATGAGCATAGCCGGCCGGGATAGCCCGATGAGAAACCCGACTGGAATAGCCACTAATGCTCCCAACAGAAAACCGATTAAGACGCGTCGCAAACTGGCCAGCAATAGCCAACCGATGCCGAGATTGCCCGGACCGCGACGATAGAAGGGATGGAGAATATAATCGAGATTGCTAGTCAAGGCCTGCCAAGGATTGGGCATCAATTCACTTCGGAAAGTCGCAATTACCCACCAGAGGGTAATCAGACCGATAAAACCCATCGCCGGATACAGTACCACATCCTTAAACAGCCAAGCTTTCGCTTGCCTGCCTGTGGCACGCCCAGCGACTAAAATAGCCGCAATATTCATGTTATTTACCCTTATATAAGGATCGAGGTACAGATAATGAGCAGTACCAACCAAGAATCCTGAAAGAGCCAGAATATTTGCAGGAATATCTCCTATTCTGTTTCTCTTCAGTCTTCCCCCAATGCCGACGAAGTTAGCTGACGGGCTAGGACTGAGAGATGTCCTTTTCATTGACTGAAATTCGCCCCAAATTCGGTTCCTCCGCTTCAACAGACCACGGTTGAATTAGGCTGACTTACTCTATTTGCCCAGAATGATAACATATTCGATCGAGTTGTGGGAAAATCCCGGTCGCCTCTGATACTAAATCCTTTTTTAACAGTATGATTAACTCCCAATCCAACTTTAAAAACCCACTCCCCACTTCCCCAATTCATAATTCATAATTCATAACAGGAGTCCGCAGCGATCGCATTTACCAAATCTTAGCCATTACTAATACAAACCCCGGCAATTCTGGATCACCACTAATGGTTTCAGGAGCATTTAAAATCTCCGGTTCTCGATGGGGGCGATAAATATAGACTTGGCGATTTTGGCGATCTATTAACCAACCCAATAAAGTACCATTGGCAATATATTCCTCCATCTTTTTCTGCAAACTGGATACTGTATCACTAGCAGAACGCAATTCAATGACAAAATCGGGACAGATGGGGGCAAAAGAGGCTTTTTGTTTTTCTGTTAAAGCATTCCAGCGTTCTAATTTAATCCAAGCAGCATCGGGTGAACGAGTCGCGCCATTGGGCAGCGTAAAACCCGCACTGGAATCAAACCCAAGCCCCGTCCCATCTAGTTCTGACCAACTCCCCAGTTGCAGAGCTATATTAAAATTGCGATTACCCGTATCTGAAAAAGCAGGAGGCATAACGATCACTTCTCCACTAGCGCTGCGTTCAATGCGTAAATCTCGATTGGCTAAACAAAATTCATAAAATTGCTCCTCCGTCATCGGCATAATCCAAGGAAGATCAATCATCAAAGGAGCCGAGGTCGCTTGCACAAGTAGTGTCGTCATATTTTCGCCCTACTCAAGAATTACACGAATTAACAACTGAATGCCCTTCAATCTTAACTTAGCTCTTGTTAACGGCATTATTGACTACTAAAAGATAGAAGGCGATCGCTCTTAACCTTGCTAAAGAAGCCTGACGGAGAGGAATGTAAATATTTATAAAAATGTAGCTTATAATACAGTTTATTTGGGGAGTGTGTGATTTGTTGTCATCCGTCTTTTCAGAAAAAGAAACCACAAAAGTCTCCTAATACCATCAATAAAATCCCACAATCCCCCTTCATTAATTGGAGGGGTTTTTGTCATTTGTCATACTAAATCCGTTGAGTAACGCACAGAAAACGGGTTTCTCCGAGAAACCCGTTTTCTATCCGCGAGGGAGATTTGAGCATAATTCAGCCGACAAACTACCATTAATGCTGGGGGATAGTTTTTCCTAGCTTAGGGGGAGTGAAAGTTTAATTTTCCCTGAATCTTTCTAACAGTTCTGAGCGAGATAAATTGGCCAGAGAAAGAAGTAACCCGGTGCGTTCCGAGAGGGGAAGTTGGGCAATCTGTTCCACCAGACCAGATAATTCTGCATCTAGGCTGCCAAAGCGTCCTTCCAGAAGACTGGTTATCAGCGATAGTTGTCCTTCTAAAGTGCCTCTTTGTATCCCTTCTTGCATCCCCTCTTCTTTCCACTCTTCCCGTTGTTTTAGATAAGCTGGTGATAAGTTCATGATGTCCTCCTGTTCTTCGGTACTTAAATTATCTCTCAACTCTAAATTCTTGCGCCAGTTAGCCAGAATTTCCAGTAAATTCTCTTGGAAAGGATTACCTTCAGGCAATTGCACTAATTCTTCTACTGCTCGTTTCTGTGTCCCTCCTTTCCCTAGCACCCTCAACCATAAAGTCTCCTCATTGACTGGTAATTGATGGATGGCGACGATTCCTGTTTTGAACAGGCTAGGG